>JABZHK010000047.1:0-7944 GCA_015258885.1 Atopobium sp. | reverse complement strand
CAGATCAACCATGTCGGGATCAATTGATTTAAATGCCGAGTTCAGCGCTACGGTAATGGGAAAAAACGTTGAAATAGCTACAAGAACAATCTTAGGTAAAAGGCCATAGCCCAGCCAAAGCACCAAAAGCGGCGCGATGGTCACAATAGGAATAGTTTGTGAGATAGTTACAAGTGGAGAAAGCAGCTTGTCCAGCGTTTTGAAGAAGTCCATAAGAACCGCAAGCGCAAAGCCAATAAAAACTCCAATGGCCAGGCCAACAAGGGATTCTAAAAGCGTAATTCCGGTATGCGTCATAAGAAGCTGAAAGTCTTTGACCAGCGCAAATACAACCTGAACAGGAGTTGGCACAAGATAATTTGGGATAATTCCTACAACAATGACAAGCTGCCAAAGCGCAAGAAAAGAAGCAAGGGATATGGCTTGCAGTGTAAACTGAGAAAGTTTTTTCATATGCCCTCCTTCTTGTAGTGCGTAAGGACGGCATTGGCTCCCTACGCTGGCATTACCCAGATCAGGTTAATGGGTCGCAACATACGGTGCTGCCTCTCAGCCGGGCCATTTCCCAGCTCCCCGTATATTTATTATAGCGCGGGCGTCTCTAACATCAAATAAATAGTTAAACAATCCCCTAAAGCCGCGTGTTCCTGCCCAACAAAACTAACCCAAGAGCTCCTTAAGTCCCAGTTTATCTGCCTTGGTAATTTTTCGCACAACCTTTGCTGGAGAACCAACCGCAAGAGAATCATCAGGGATATCTTTAGTGACCAGGCTGTTCGCGCCAATAACGCAGTTATTGCCAATAGTTACACCGGGAAGCACCGTCACATTTCCACCAAACCAGCAGTTATCCCCTACCGTAATAGGTAAAGCTCGCTCATACCAAGCGTTTCTCTCCTCGGCGTCTAAAGGATGCTGAACGGTGTACGCCTTAAATTGAGGCCCCACAAAACTATGAGCACCAAAAGTAATAGGCGCACAATCCATCAGGTATGCACCGTGGTTAATAAAGCTATGTGGGCCAATCTTGATGTTAAAGCCATAGTCAACATTAAAAGGAGAAACTGCTGCACTTCCCTCTCCTAGTTCACCGAGAAGTTCGGTCAAAATCTGACGGCACTTCTCTTTATCACTTGGGCGGGTCTGATTGAACTCCCAGGCAAGATCCTTAGCGCGCCAAAAAGCTGCGCTTTGTTCTGCGTCAGCTTCACCACTACACCACTCACCAGCGCTCATGCGCTCAAGCTTTGATTTCTTATTTTCTGACTTTGCGGTGGTCTGCTTTGGATCAATATCGTACATGACTAACTCCTTGTGTCTCTTTATGTAATGGCAAGAAGTGTAATAAAAGAAGAGCCCCTGACGAGGCTCTTCTCAGTTAGTTTAAAGTTCTTGTAACCAACTACATTGCATCAAAAACATTTACCCACTTAAGCAGGAACTCTGTTTCTTTTACACGACCGCGCGCAAGCTCTGCTGCTGCAATAATGCCAAGCCATTCGTTTACATACTGACGAGTGCAGCCCTGCTTGGTGCAATAAAGATTGATGTATTTCTCGGCAAGTTCCTCATCACCATGAAGAAGCAGGTGCAGGTAAGTTGTAGCGCAGTCTGCAGCGCCATTGCCTTGTGTTGCATGGGCCCAGTCAAGAATTACAGGAGCGCCATCTTCGGCGAGAATAACATTGGACGGGACAAAGTCACCGTGGCAAACCTTAGTATGAGGTTTCATGCCATCAAGCTTAAGTAGAAGTTCATACCTTGTAGCCTCATCAAGGATGTCTGGAATACTGTTAATCATTCGGGTGAACTTATCTTTTTGGCGAGTCAGAAGTGGTGCCTTATGAGCGTGAATAGCCAGCTCAATATCGATAAACTTATTGAGATACTCGTCCTCTTTTTCTGGATGCTCCTCAATAAGCTGCCTAATTGTTTTACCTTCAACTTTTCTGGTTGAAACAGCCCAGCAATTACCAACTTTGCTAATCTCTACAAGAGAGGGAACGTTGATGCCGGCCTGCTCAGCACGAGTAAGGTTTAAAGCCTCATTCATAATATCAGCAGAAGGTTTGCTTCCGCTGAACACCTTAACGACTGTGTCTCCGTTGTCATACACAACCTTGTTATTACGCTCGACAATTACCTTTTTATCAGCTTTGAGCTCCATAACAACCTCCAATAAGGTACTCATGCAGATACTCACTATCCACCTAGTAGTATTGTCGTTCTTCTCTAACCTCTCCTGGCGAGAAGAACACTCTTATTGGTTAAACGGTTGGCAAATTCGGCGAACGTAAACATCCCCAGTTAAAACAAGGAATCGTCCTTCTGACAAAGATCCCCCGCTTTTTATAAAAGCGGGGGATCTGCATACTAAGTGTATGTGTGTTGCTTACTGCTCTTTACGAGTACGAGCATATGCTCCAACACCAACAAAGCCAGCACCAACTGTTGCAAAAGCAACCATAGCTACAACGCTTGCGTCACCAGTATCAGGCGTGCGATGCTTACGCTTCTTACCAGGCTTCTCTGGAGTTGGAGTTGGAGTAACTGGAGTCTCGGTGTTGGTAATGGTAAAGCCATTAGCCATATCACCAGTTATCTCAGAAGTGTAACCCTCGATAGCATCCTCAGAAACGGTGTAAGCAATGACGTGATTATCTGCTGCGTAAAGATTTACACCAACAAATGAACCGGTCCAATTGTTTGCCTCAGAAAGGACAAGGGTCTGACCAGTGTCAACACCATCAGCAAGCAGGTGAACGGTTACAGAATCCTTCTTTGTACCGTTCCAAACCTTGGTTACTGGGACATCACGAGTCACGGGAGCGTCGGCCTTATTGGTCAGGGTAGTAACGTTACCGTTAACCTCTGGAGTCTGAGCAGTCCAGCCGACTACGGTTCCTTCTGTAAAGCTCAAAGTTACGTTATCAGGAAGACCGTGGAATGTATGCTCCCAGTTGTTTGCTGCAGAAAGCTCAACGGAGTCAACAACATATCCATCTGCCTTTAGATAAACAGTAAGCGTCTCTGGAATAACTGCATCTGGGTTTGCAGAAGTATCCCAAACCTTCTTAACGGTTACATCCTGAGTACCCTCTTCACCAGTCATAACGGTACCGTTGGAGCCAATACCACCACCACGCTGTGCGGTATTTCCAGAAATAATCAGCTGAGCCTTATTCTGTGCTGCGGTGATAGAGCTATAACGAAGATTAGACTCAAGAGCAAGCATATCAGTGTTGTTAACAATATTACTTACTTCTTCAGTAGTATGACGTGCAGCAGCTGGATCAGCTTCACCAAGGATTGAAGAAGGAAGGTTGAGAGTAACAGCGCCATCCTTGGTCCAGTGTGCAGAAGCGCCACCAAGCATGTAATCAGAAATGGTTGCGCCGGCAGATTCACCTGCACCGCGAACGGTTGCAATCTCATCACCAGCGCCATTTGCAGTGTTGTTGAAGAATGCTACGCCATTTTTGGAGTGGAATTCAGCTACACCGGTTGGACAGAACCAAGCACCACCACCAATAACAGTTGCGGTGTTGTTCTTAATAAGTGCATTATTAATGTGGACAACATAAGGAACAGAAGCAACGTAAACTGCGCCGCCCTGGTCATTTGCAGTGTTATTGATAATTTCGCCAGCATTAAGAGTTGCATTAGCAGATGCAATATAAACACCAGCACCAACACCCTTATCACCAAGCTCATTAGTACCATTGCTGGTGGCCTTGTTTTCTTCAATAGAACCACCGTTCATGGTAAAACCAGCACGGTAAATATTTGGCCAGTTATTCCGTGGAGCACCAAACCTGGAGTAAGGAACCTTCTGTCCACCAACATCGCCTACAAATTGATCGTATGTTGCTACACCGCCACCGGCAATACCAGCGGTATTGTTCTTGATAATACCGTTATTCATAACAACGTTGCCGTTCCAGGTTACGTAGATACCACCACCAGACTGAGTAGCAACATTATTAGTAATAGAGCCCCCGTTGAAGGTAAAGTCTGCCTTTGACTTAGAATCACCAAACTGATAATTACCTGCGTAAACGTGGACGCCCGCACCGTCAACAGCCTTGTTATTAGTGATATAGCCTCCGCTCATAGTGGCTGTTGTTGTCTCGCCATTAGGATGTTGAGCGTACAGCATCAGACCACCAGAAGAATTAATGGTAGAAGAAGCATCACCGCCAGTAATGGTTCCGCCAGTCATAGTGAAATCTGCATTTCTTACCATAACGCTGCCCGAGTACTGATTGGTAAGAGTAGTGTTCTGAATAGTGCCGTCACGGAGCTCGCCTGTTGCACCATTTACAACAGTAACCGCACCACCACGATCGTTAGCGACCGTGCTGTCCTGAATGGTGCCGCCAGCCATAACAAATTTTGCACCAGCACCAGTGGTGAGAACTACGCCGTTATTTCCAGGATAAGGTTTTGCCTTACCATTTTTAATAACGCCACGAAGCAAGGTAAAGCTACCACGGTTCTCAACGGCAAATGCAGTGTTGTTGCCATCAATGGTGGCGCCATCAAGAGTAACTGCGCCGCCAGAAGCAATCTTGAACATATAGAAATGATTAGAGCCGGTCATGGCACTTGTGATAGTTCCAGTACCCATCAACCTAATGTTCTTATTAGCTGGAACCTGGACTGGAGCAGTAATGGTAAAGTCCGCATTTACCTGAACGATAGTCTGCGAACCATCTGCTGGAGCAGCAGCAATAGCAGCCAGCAGCTCAGCCTCTGAGGTAACAGGGGTGGTGTCTGCGAGTGCTTGCTTTGCAAGTCCTCCAACGAGCGAGAGTGCTAGCACAAACGTAGCAACAATCGCCATGCTCCAACGTGAAAGCCTTTTCATGGCAAAACTCCTTGCGCTTAGGGAGCTTGTAGTGACAAAACAATAAAACAATTACTATAAAAGCGTAAAACAGTACAACTTTAGCGTACTTTACTCTTCTTTGTCTACCTGTTCAGACTCTTCTTGACGATGTTTTAGGCGATCGTATTCTTCTTCGGTCAAAACATCTTCAATTCGCAGGTTAACACCAGAAACTTCAAGGCCTGTCATACCGGTGATTTTCTCGACAACTGTATGTTTAACGTCTTCAAAAATCTGAGGTGCATAAGAACCATATTTAATAAGTACAGAAACGGTAACATTTAGCGAGCTATCAGGCAGCACCTCTACAGTGACACCTTTAGCCGTATCAGATGCACCAAGTACATCCTGAACTCTGTTAAGCCAGTTTCCACGAGCACCCACCACGTTGGGGACATCACGCAAAGCCAACGAGACGATCTTCTCGACAACTCCACCAGAGAAGGTAAGAGAGTCTGTATCCTCAAGATCTGCATCGGAAGGAACATCTGTTGTCTCTTCTGCAGGAACAATTTCTTCAGAGGTGGTCTCTTGCGAATTAGTAAGCTCTTCTGCCACAGCTCTCTCCTATCTAGTTTCTGTCCGTAAATAAGGAACGAATCTTTGCCAAAATGGTTGCCTTTCCGTCAAAAATCTGACCGATGGCAACTCCAACCAGCACAAACAATGCAACAACTAGCATTTTAAAAAGGCCAAACGTAAACAAAAAAATTGCAAATAAGAGGCCCAAAAATCCGCCAATAATGGCACCTGGATGGTCAACGACGTATTTCTTGCACTTCTCCTGCATCTTCTGAAAGAAGCTTTTATCCATTGTCTGTGACCTCCTTTGCATCTGGCTCTGAAATACTCAATCGAATGTCTTTACCAGTCTGCTGAGCAGCGGCTTGAGTAGAAGGTTGCTCGTAAGATTGCTCTTCTACAATCTCTGGTTCTGGCACAACCTCTTTTGACTGAGACGAAGACGCACCTTCTTCATCCTTTGGCGAGAAGGAACTTGGCGTGATGAAAGAAAGATTGATGCTAGAAACACAAGGTCCGCACACGATAGCAAGACCAGACTGAAGAGCGTTATAGAACTCAGAGCCCTTTGCAGTGACATCAACAGGCTCTTTAGGGAGAATATCAATCTGTACAGCTACAGAATTATTCTTAGAAATCTGCACGTTAACGCGGTGTGCAAGGCAAGTTCCATCTTCTTCAATAATATGGGCCGCCTGAGAAGAAATGGCATCTTTAGTGACGGAGATTGTTCCGCCTTCAACTGTTGCAACTGTGAGCTTTACTGTTTTTCTAATAAATAGAGCTCTAAACAACACCACAACAAGACCAAAGATGCTAATAGCCGCACAAGCGTTAAGAGCAATAAGGTAGGGCTTGGTAAACAAGAGATTAGTTGCCTGATGTGTCCAAGGACCAAACCACGTTAAAGCAAGAGCTAAAAATACAAATGCACTTGCAAGAACATAGAGTATGTAGCAAAAACGCTTGAAGCCGCTCATAGCACCTCCACTTTCTTTTATATAAACAGTTTAACCCCAATACCGGACAAAAAGAGAATATAAAAACTGCCTCCCGGTGGAAGGCAGTTTTTAGTCTGTATATACCGTTAGCAGAAAACGAACTTAAGCGTTCTTCATAACAACGGAGCGAACAACTCCCGCCGCGTCGTCACAGTAATCCAAAACAGTCTCCATGCGGTCAAAAATACGAAGCCAAGCAACGGTGTGGCGACCAGGCATTTCATCACGGAACAAGCGAGAGAGTGCGTTGTGGTAAATAAGGTCTCCCTCGTCCTCAACATGTCCTACTGCAATAGCCTTCTCCATAACGGTAGGATCTTTCTTGTAGTCACTCAGAACACTCAGCATCTCCTGGACTGTCTTGCATGCGCGAAGGGTAAGCTCAGCAAGCTGCATAGCCTCTTTACGAGTATCGTCAACGTTAAAGAGATCAAGGCGCTCCGCAACAGAATTCATTCCGTCAACAATGTCATCAAGACGAAGAGCCAAGTCAGAGATGTCCTCACGCTCAAATGGTGTGACAAAGGAAGCGTAAAGCTCCTTCATAATGTGCTGGACTTTCTCGTCACACTCACGCTCGTAAACCTTCATCTGAGGAATACGTGCAGCGGTCTCGGGAAAGCCTTCCATAATGACCACATACTCTTCAGCGGTTTCTACAATTTTGTCGCCAAACTCGCGGAACATGGTGTAGAAGACGTCCTCTTTTGGCTTACCTAGCATGAATCCTCCAATAAAGATGAGTGGTTCAATAGAACTCGTAAAAGACAGTTATACGTACTTAGAAAATCATCAGGAACAGTTTTGCAAAAAGAAAACCAATAAGTCCGCAGCCAGGGAAAGTAAACACCCATGCTGCAACCATTTCTTTTGCAACGCCCCAGTTAACTGAACGAATATTTTTTGCAGCACCCGCACCCATCATGGCCGTCATTTTTGTATGAGTTGTTGAAACAGGAAGACCGGTCAGTGTGGAAAGCAGCAAAGATGCAGATGCCGAGAAGGACGCAGCAAAGCCCTGATAACGCTCAAGCTTTACCATTTCCATTCCGACTTTTTTAATAATCTTTCTTCCGCCAATTGCAGTACCGATAGACATAAGAGCAGCACACAGTACCTGCAACCAGAGCGGGAATACATCTGCACCAGCAGCTCCATGACCTGCGGAAAGTGCAATTGCAAGCATGGCAATGGACATGAACTTCTGGCCATCTTGTGCACCATGCATAGCCGCAACAAATGCGGAGCCAACAACCTGCAAATGGCCAAACATCTCATCAGCGCGCTGTCGATCAACGTTAACGCAAAGCTTGTTAATTGCCTTAACAATGATCCAACCAGCGGCAAAACCTAATGTGGTTGAGAAGAGCAGACCAATTAAAACCTTGCTCCACTCGCCCCAGTTAACAGCTCCAAAATCACCATGAATAGCAAGTGCTGCACCGGTGAGACCTGCGATAAGGGCGTGTGACTCAGAAGTTGGAATACCTAAAGCCCAAGCTCCTACTGCCCAAGTAACAATACCAACAC
>JABZHK010000046.1:0-7987 GCA_015258885.1 Atopobium sp. | reverse complement strand
AAAAGGCCGTCGCAGACAAATCCGCTGCTAGTAAGTCCGAAGCTAAGCCCGCAAGCAAATCGTCGGCACAGGCCACCGCTAACAAGGCGGCTAAGGGCTTTGGCATGCAACTTGGCCGCATGGGCAAGATGTTCTCTGACTTCAAGGACGAGTTTGACAAGGCAAGCAAATAATAAACAGCAGATAATCGCATAAAACAAAGGGCGAGAAGAGCGATCTTCTCGCCCTGTTTTTGTGCTGCGATTACACGTTGCTCGTCAATGCATGGAGCTTACGTGCCAGTGGAACTGCAAGTGCTACAAGCCCATGGCCTGCAGAATGAACATCACAATGGTCAGGATGATAACGGTGACGATGGTAAACCAGGTCAGCGCGTTCCAGATGCGGCCGTTGGCGTACTTGCCCATGATGTGTTTGTCGGCCGCGATGATAACCATAAAGACAAGCAGAATTGGCAGCAGAATACCATTGATGACCTGGGCAGCCATCATAATGCCAAAGAGACTCATGCCTGGAATCAGAACAACCAGTGCAGAAATGACCAGGACGGTTGTAATAATGCCGTGGTAGACAGGGGCCTCCTGCCAACTACGGTCGGCTCCGCGCTCCCAACCAAATGCCTCGCAGATAGCGCTTGCGGTAATGCCTGGTAGAACGCATGCTGCAAGGAAGGACGCGCCAACCATGCCCAGCGCAAAGAGGGTACTAGCATACTGACCCGCAAGTGGTTCAAGTGCACGAGCAGCGTCGGCAGCGGAGTCAACAGAGATTCCGCGTGGGAAGAGCACGGCGCCGGTGGTCAGCATAATGAACCAGGTGATGACCTCGGCCAGGATTGCTCCAGCAACATTGTCTGCACGCTGTGCGGGAATATCACTGGTATCAAGGTTTTTCTCGACAACGTTTGATGCAACCAAGAAGATCATGTACGGACTGATGGTGGTACCAATATTTGCAACTAACAGAGAAATGTATGACGGTTCAGCGGAAGGCTGCGGAATGATGGTGACGCGTAGGGCTTCTCCCCAGTCTGGTTGAGCAAGCACGCCAGCCACCACGTATGTGACAAAAATGCAGCTAATTGCCAGTAGAATCTTCTCGATGCGGCGGTAGGATCCACCAACGGTTAGGAGCCACACCATCAGAGCGCTGATAGGCACCGAGACGTACGTTGGGATGCCAAAGAGCTCCATACTGGACGCAATACCTGCGAATTCGGAGAAGGTAACAGCAATGTTGGAGAGCAGCAACGCACCCATTGCCAGTGTGGACAGGCGGATGCCAAAGCGCTCGCGCACCAGTCATGCAATGCCTTTACCGGTGACACAGCCCATTCGAGCTGCGGTTTCTTGAACAACAATTAGCAGGAAGCACATGAGTGGCACGGTCCACAGCTGCGAATAGCCAAACGTGGCGCCCGCGCTGGAGTAGGTTGCAATGCCACCAGCGTCGTTACCAGCAAATGCGGCGAGAAGACCGGGGCCCATTGCCATCAAGATGTACTTGAGGCTGTTTTTGTTGACCGGAGCCTTCTCTTTAGATGCGCGTTTGCCCTGCTCGACAACGATTCCGTCGCCCGCAGAAAGCTGGCCGACGGCGTCCTGGCCATCAGCGTCCTGCTCTACAACCACGCCCTGCTCTGCAGCTGTGTCTTCTACCTTTACGTTCTCTTGCGCCATTTACATCACGCTCACAAGCGAGAGAGCGTAAGAGAGGACGAAGAATGTCACCACCGAAAGGCTCATAGAAATCAGGGTAAGCGTGAGACCTGAGGTTTCCTGGTTTTTCTCGTCACGATGGCGAAGAACAGCCAAGAAAATTGGGGTCAGCAGGAAGGAGATGAGCGTAGAGCCAGCTGCTGCACCAAAGATCTGGATAATGGTCTGGTCAAAGAGTGCTGCGTAGGATATAGCTGCAGTTGAAGTTGGATCAAAAGGATGGAACAGAGCCTCTAGCAGTGCGTGAGCTGCGGCACCAAGGATGCAAATGAGTCCGCTGACCAGAAGACCCAGTAGAAGCGAGCGGAAGGCAAAGCCCAAGATAGAAGGAGACTTCTCGCTGCCAGGATCATCTGTCAGGAAGAAGTTTGTCACGTAGTTGACGGTATTCTCGCTCAAGTTCAGCGAGATTGGCATCGTAATGGTACAAAGAGCTGCGAAAATGCCCATAGTTGGGTCGGACGTTGCAGCCGTTACTGCAAAGGCAGCGCCTACAACGGAGGCAACCCAGAACAAAAGCCAGAGGTTGCGGTGGAGGAACCAAATAATATTGCGTCCACGGTCACCAGAATCGGAGTCGCTCCTACCGCCACCAACAATCTGCAGGTCCTCAGCGTGCTCCTCTTCAAGAACGTCAAGGGCGTCGTCGACGGTAACAATACCCAGCAGGCGGTTGTCGTCAGAAACAACAGGCATAGCCAGCAGGTTGTATTTTGCAATGTTACGAGCAACGTCTTCCTGATCGTCCTCTGGTGAGGCTGTGACCAGGTTCTTATTGGCAATCTCCTCCAGACGAGTTTCTGGTTCGGAGACAATCAGGCGGTTCAGCGTAACGGTTCCAGACAGGCGGCCATCCTCGTCAGTAAGGTAGAGGTAGCGGACGGTCTCAAAGTCCTCGTCCAGGTTACGCAGACGATCAAAGGCGTACGCAACGGTCTGATCCTCAGGAACAGAAAGCGCCTCAGACGTCATAATACGGCCAGCGGTGTACTCGCGATATCCCAGCAGCTGCCTAATAGCGCGCTGCTCCTTAACGCCCATCAAGCGCAGGAGTTTCTCAGCACGGTCGTAGCTCAGCTCGGAGACAAGCTCGGCCGCGTCGTCTGGGTCCATCTCGGACAGGATGCGAGATGCTTCTTTTTCATTCAGGCCGCCGATGAGCTCAACCGCCATAGCGTCGTCGTTGAACTCTGCCATTGCTCCGGCTCGTTGCTCGTCATCAAGTTGGGCAAACACCTGGCTACGCAGGCGAGAGTCCAGGCGTTCAATAATGTCAGCAACGTCAGCAGGATGCAGCTCGTCCAACGTCTTGTGGGAAACGGAGAGCTTAACGTTGGAGAGGTCGCGCTCAACCAGGTCCATGTAACTCCACGCAATGATGCGCTCTTGCATGGGGTGGCCCATAGCGCGCGCAATGCGGGTGACCAGGTGCTCTAGATGGGGAGAAAGGCTGCGCAGCAGACCGCGTGCGCCAACTTCTGCGCCCAGAAGGCGAAGCTGTGTTGAGCTGGTATCGGAAAGCTTGAGGTCGTTTACGCGGACAACGCGAATGCCGCGCGTATCAACGATCTGCTTGTTCAGAATATCTCGGGCGAGAAGAACTTCGTTAGGCTGCAGGTATGAGAAACGAATCTCAGTTGAAGGTACCTTGAGCCTGATGACGTCCTCATCGTAGGTATCAACATACTTGCGCCAAGAAATCATCATTGGCGTACGGCCAGGGCCCATAAAAGCAAGGGAAGTGATGCGAGGAAAAACTTCTCCGGTAGCAATTCCAAGGTCGGAGACAGAACCGATCTTCTCGCCTTCTGAATCTAGAACCGGATTACCCATTAACTGGGAAAGATAAATCATGTGTGCTCCTTACATGCGTCCGAAGACTAAAGCGTGGCTTTGGGCGAGAAACTCTGCGTAATTGCCACGGGGACTGCATTGCGATTTCACCCCTCACGGTGCAAATCGGCACACCGCAAGAGGTCAGCGACTGTGAGGTCGAGGTTTCATGCTGACCTTTCTCTTCATCCAATAGAACGTGAATTGTGCTTGCGAGGACAATTCACAGATGTAACTATTTTAACGATTTTCCTGCAAGACTGTAAAGACTCTTCACATAATCTAGCTGCTCGGATTTGGTTGTAGCCGGCGTACGAGTAGCGCGCGGACAACGGTCAAACGGCGTACGAGCAGCGCACGGCCAGTTCAATCTGCGAGGCAACGCTGTGCACAAAAAGCCCGGTACCTGCGGGAATGCAGATACCGGGCTGTACTGGTACAAAGGGTAAACGAAACAGCTCTTAGAACTGTACGTTTGGTGCCTGACGAGCGGACTCGTCGGTAACCTGGAAGCTTGTACGTGGGGAACGTCCACCAGCAAGAAGGTTGTTTGGGAAAACAGCGATGATGTTGTTGTAGTTCATGACAACATCGTTGTAGCTCAAGCGAGCATAGCTGAGGCGGTTCTCGGTGTCAGTAAGCTCTGCCTGGAGCTCCAGGAAGTTCTGGTTAGCCTTGAGCTCTGGGTAGTTCTCAACAACAGCAAACAGGTTGGTCAGAGCATTGGAAAGAGTGCCGGAAGCCTGCATCTTCTCTTCAGGAGTGCGTGCGTTTGCGACTGCAGCGCGAGCAGAAGTAACTGCCTCAAAAGTCTTAGACTCGTGAGCTGCGTAACCCTTAACGGTGTTGACCAGGTTAGGGATCAGATCGTTACGACGCTGAAGCTGCGTATCGATAGCTGCCCAAGCGTTATCGCACCTGTTGCTTGCGCGGATGATGTTGTTGTGAATGCTAATGGCCCAGAAAACCAGAAGGACAATAACTACAACTGCGGCAATAATCATGCTAAATCCTTTCAATCACTGACAATCCTGTGTCAGCCATCCATTTGGACAGGTTAATTATACCCAAAAGTAAAAATCTAAGGCGTTTTTGATTAAAGCTTTTAACTTTTTAAGGAGTCTTTCGGTAAATGGAATGCTCATCCACACACTGGCGAGAAGAACGTTGAGCTAGAAATAACGTGGAATGGAATGAAAGTTCTGAAGATAAAACGTTAAGCTGAGGTCCGCCAAAAAATGGCGGAGAGGGAGGGATTCGAACCCTCGGAACGGGGACACCGCTCAACGGTTTTCAAGACCGCCGCATTCAACCACTCTGCCACCTCTCCAAAGCGGTAATATCCTACCGCATAATTCAGTTTTTTGCGAGTAGGGGATTTAGCAAGTTAGGTTTTGCTTCATAATTAAGTGAAGACAAACAAGCGTCAGGTTCGTGACAGAATCATGTCAGAATTCCGTAAGATTTACGACAGCAACTAGACAAGTGAGGAGCAGCTATGAGTGATGAAGCGCAAGAGCCCTTAGCCCCACAAGCTGCTCTTGATCAGAAGTACATGAAACTTGCTCTTGAACAGGCTGAACTTGCAGCTCAGATAGGAGAAGTACCTATCGGCGCAGTTGTAGTGTGCGATGGAGAGGTTATTTCCGTTGCACATAATCGCCGTGAGATAGATAACGACCCTTCTGCACACGCTGAGTTTCTCGCCATGCAAGAGGCTTCAAAAAAGCTTGGACGTTGGAGGCTTTCGGGCTGTACGGTTTACGTGACGCTGGAACCTTGCTTGATGTGTGCAGGATTGATGGTCAATGCTCGTATTGATCGCTGCGTGTTTGGCGCGTTTGATCCCAAGGGCGGTGCAACGGGTACGTTGTTTGACGTGAGTAGTGACCCAAGGCTTAACCATGAGTTTGCGGTTTCTGGCGGAGTACTAGCAGAAGAAGCATCCGCACAGCTCAAGGCGTTCTTTAAAGAACGCCGTAAAAGCAAAAGTTTGGAAAATTGAGAAGTTTAGAGGAATTATTTAAAAGAGATCTTGATTCCACTAGCGTTTATCAGCAAAGCCCCAAGACCAATAAAAGCCACTACAAGAATGAGCTTTATTGCCATTGAGATGCTGAATACAAAAGATAGAGTCGCGCTTACCAACAGGAATAATGCAAACACAGTGATTGTGATTAAGATTAATTTGTCATTATCGTCAGCTGTTTGGAGCTGAGACGCGTGCCCTTGGACATTTTGATTAGCTACATTTTTATCAAAGACGATAGAGAGTGTAATAAAAGAATTTATAAGCACGAGAACAGCATAGAGATACCAATAGTTGTAAGAGACAAGAAAATAGAGGAAACACCCAGATAATACAGTCCTGAAGGACGAGATTTTATCTGTTCTATAAAATGTATGAAGTCCGGCAAAGCCACCAATAAAAGCTAATAGACCGCAGGTTAATCGGGACGAGTATTTGCTTGAGGGTACTTGTTCAGATGAATTACTGACATCCGTCTCAGCCATAAGAGTCTCCAAAGTATGCCGTAAATACTCTTATAAATTCATAAAAAATTTTATAAGAGTATTATATCACAATATGGAATAAATTTCATAAAGTGTTCTTTGGAGAATGGAACTGTAGTTTTAGATCACCTGGAAAATAAAGAAATCAAGGTAGTGACTCTCGGGAACACCCCAAAGAATTGGGTGGTCAGGAGCTTGCTGTCGCTCTTCAATTTGCTTGAGTTGCACGTTAGTGTGGTGAGCTGCCTCGGCAATTGCCTGGGCGAGAAGATCTCTGGTCATGAAGTGTGAGCAGGAACAGGTTACCAGGTAGCCGCCTCGAGGTAGCAGCTTCATGGCTGCAGCGTTGATTTCCTTATAGCCACGCATGGCGCTGCGAACCTTATCGCGTGTCTTGGTAAATGCGGGCGGATCCAGAATGATGAGATCAAATGGACCTCCCTCTGCCTTGAGTCGCGCGCGGTCATGAGCCAGCTCCGGCAGGTATTCAAGTACGTTTGCACAGGTAAAGTCCATGCGATCTGCTAAGCCGTTGAGCTCCGCGTTTTGGCGCGCAAGGTCAATGGCGGTTTGGCTGACATCTACACAGCGGACAAATTCTGCTCCTCCCGCCGCAGCGTTCAGGCCAAACGGGCCAACGTGACAGAAACAATCCAGTACACGACGACCTTGCGCAAGCTGACGAACTGCTCGACGGTTGTATTTTTGATCTAAGAAAAAGCCGGTTTTCTGGCTGTTCTCCAGGTCAAGATTGAATTCGAGTCCGTTTTCTGTCGCAAGAACATGAGTTGAAGACAGAGCAAGGGAGTTTTCTGTAAGCAAGCCATTCTCGTCAGGAGAAGCGCCTGTCCACCAGCCCTTATATTGTGGAAGTCCTTCTTTAAGGCGCGAAGGAGAGTCATTTCTTTCGTAAATACCATCAATTACCTGGCCGTCTTCAGATAAAACCTCAAGCAGCAGCGGATAGATAACGTTGCGCAGACGCTCCATGCCTACGGTTCCTACCTGCGCAACAAGCACGTTCTCGTAGCGGTCTACAATCAAGCCAGGAAAACCATCGGCCTCAGAGAAGATAACGCGGCAGCAATTGATATCGGGCTCAGTGCCTGGGAGAGCGCGGTTTCCCATAGTGGTTTTGCGGTGCTCCCATGCCCAGCTAATCTTGCGACTCCAAAACGCTTCGTTGAGCCTATCGTTGGCGTTTCTTGTCACAATTCTGACGCGAATCTTGCTCATTTCTGACAGAAGGCCAGTTCCCTGATAGGTTCCGTTTTCTTCAAAAACATCAACGATGCAACCATTTTGAGCACGCTCGCCGCATTCTGGAGATGGCTCCATGCGGATGACCTCGCCCTCAAAGACCCAAGGATGTCCGCCCGCAAGTGCACGAGCTGCTTTCTTGGTGATAATAACCTGAGGATAAGGACGAAGTTGCTTCATGATGTTCCTTCTCGCGAGAAGCGCTTACTAAAGGCCGGGCGCTTGTATTTGCCCAGTGTCGATGCTCAAAAAGTTACATAAAAAAATTGCAAAGAGCCATAAGAGGGAATATTGCCTGCTTGATAGCTGCAGAGCGTTTGTCGGGAGAAGTCACAAAGAGAAGAATTGCGGCAAATTCCATTGAACAAACAGCAAAAATAACAAGCGCTTTACCTAGTGGATTTCTGTTAGCCATCAAGAAGACGCCAACGAATACCTCAATAGCAAGAAAGAGATTATAAAATCCCTGGTTAAAAGCCATCTTCTCAGTGCTCTCTGCCTCTTCTTTTGTCATGTTAAAGGCCTTGAGCGCACCGTCAGAAGTCCAGGCAAATGACTCAAGATAAAATATGACCACGTGTAAAACTGCAGCTCCAAGAGCAAAAATTATACCAGCATTACTAAAAGGGCCCATGTTTTATTCCTTTACTGTATTAGTTACC
>JABZHK010000045.1:0-8061 GCA_015258885.1 Atopobium sp. | reverse complement strand
ATTCAGGTGGGAACCATTGGACTTATCAAGGCAATTGATAGGTTTGAGCCTGATCGTGGTCTTGAATTTACAACATATGCAACGCCAACCATCATGGGAGAAATAAAGCGTCACTTCCGCGATAAAGGCTGGTCAGTACGTGTTCCTCGTCGTTTGCAGGAGCTTTCTTCCAAGATTAATCAGGTCACTGATGATTTGACTAAAGAGCTGCAAAGAAGCCCTTCAATTGAAGAGATCGCCCAGCGCCTTGATACTAACGTTGAAGAGGTTCTTGAGGCTATGGAGTCTTCTAGCGCTTATAGCTCTGTTCCTCTTGAGGGAGGCGGTTCTGGCGCTGATGGCGACGAGACTCCTTCAATCATTGATCAGTATGTGACCGAAGATGAGGATCTTGCTGGTTCTGATGACCGCATTGTTCTTGAAGAGGCTATCAGGGATTTCTCTCCACGAGAGCAAGAGATTATCCGCATGCGTTTTGTTGAAGGCCTTACCCAGGTTGAGATTGCGGAGAAACTCAACATCTCTCAGGTGCAGGTTTCAAGGCTGCTTCGTCGCACTTTGAAGCGTATTCAAGAAAAGATTGACCCAGAAAGCGTGAACCGTTAATGGATCAAAAGCATCAAAACTTTTCCGATCCGGTTCAGAGATGGAAACAACGTGGCTTAATGGTGTGGACAGTCATTGGTCTGACTGCATTGTTTGCACTTGCACTGTATGTTCTTGGCATCCTGGGACAGGCTGTTGAGCTGCTCGCCATTGGCTCAATTATTGCGTTTGTCTGTAGCCCTGTTACCAATTGGCTTGAAGACAGGGGAGTGCCTCGTGGCATTTCCGCTCTTATCGCGCTTGTTCTTACGCTTATTGTGCTGGTAGGATTTTTGATTTTGATTGCGCAGCCATTGGTATTTGAGCTTACTACGCTACTCAGAAACGCTCCTTCGTATGCAAGTCAGATAGGAGCAATGGCAAGGGAGTTTTGGCAGAGCTTTGACACTCAAAGTAACCCTGCTGTTAGACAGACGGTAGAACTTGCAATTGAACAGGCATCAAGTATTGGAATATCAGTTGCTTCTGGTATTTTGAGTTGGCTTTCCACATCTGCATTAGGCAATATCTCTTCTATGGCAAACCAACTCATGGTCTTCTTCTTAGGCCTAGTGCTTGCCTATTGGTTGGCTAAAGATTATCCAGTTATTGTCCGTGAGATGGCTATTATTGCTGGTCCTCAAAAAGAGAATGAGTTCAGACTTATTCTTGCAATCTTAAGTAGATCTACCAGTGGCTATATGCGAGGCACTATCATTACCTCTGCGGTTAATGGCATTCTTGTGTACTTTGGGTGTCTGATTTTAGGCAACCCTTACGCCGCTCTTATTGGCATGGTTACAGGAATCTTCCATATTATTCCTGTAGTTGGACCGGTTTTCTCGGCAGGTATTGCTCTTATTTTGAGCATCTTGGTTGACCCTGTCATGACCGTATGGACCATTGTTATCTTGATGGTTGCACAAAACGTTGTTGATAACGTGCTTTCACCTTTGGTTATGGCAACTAGCGTTAAAGTTCACCCGGGTCTTTCGCTCGTTGGTATTGTCATTGGCAGCGCTCTTGGCGGAGTAGTTGGAACTATTCTTGCCATACCTTTGACAGCAGCACTGAGGGGCATCTTTGTGTACTTCTTTGAGAAGTGTTCGGGCAGACAGATCGTCTCACCAAATGGTGCGCTCTTTAATTCCACGCAGTATGTGGATGACAAAGGCGCTATTTTGCCAGAGTATGATGCATTGGATGACCCAAAGTTCTTTGAGGAGTCGCGTCTTGTTGATCAAGACACTACGGCTCATGTGCGCAGCAAGTCTCCAGCTCCCGCTCCCAAGATTCTTGGACATGATTTTTCTCAGTTACTTTTTAGGAATACTCAAGAAGTTACTAAGGAACCAGATAAACCATCGTCAGATGCGGTAGACTCAGACAGTACAAAAGAGTAGTTATTTGAATACGGAGAAGTACTTTATGGCTGACTATAAAACAATGACAACAGCAGAGATTCGCGAGGACTTCCTAAGCTTCTTTGAGAGCAAGGGTTGCAAGCGCTATCCTTCTTCATCTCTGGTGCCTTCTGATCCTTCGCTGCTTCTTGCTAATGCTGGCATGAACCAGTTCAAGGAGTATTACCAGGGCATCAAGACTATGAAGGAGATTGGCGCAACTTCCTGCCAGAAGTGCCTTCGTACTAACGATATTGACAACATTGGCGATTCTCGCCATCTCTCATTCTTTGAGATGCTGGGTAACTTCTCCTTTGGTGGTTACACCAAGCGCGATGCATGCACCTGGGCAATGGAGTTTATTTCTTCTCCAGAGCACCTTGGCCTGCCTCTTGATCGCCTGTACTTTACTGTTTTTACTGACGACGATGAGGCAATTGAGATTTGGAAGTCTCTTGGTGTAGCAGAAGATCACATCACCCGTCTGGGCGAGGAAGACAACTTCTGGGCAGCTGGTCCAACTGGTCCTTGTGGTCCTTGCTCTGAGATTTACTTTGACCAGGGCCCTGAGTTTGAGGGAGAAGCTCCTGGAGATGACGGCGACCGATACCTTGAGTTCTGGAACCTTGTCTTTACCCAGTTTGACCGCCAGGAAGATGGCTCTCTGCCCGAGCTTCCTCACCGTAATATCGATACTGGCATGGGCCTTGAGCGTATCGCAGCTATCATGCAGCATGAGGGCACCAATTACGAGGGTGACATCATGCGTACCCTCATCTCTTTGGGCGAGAAACTCTCTGGTAAAAAGTATCACTCAACTGATGAGATTGACCGCAGCCTGCGCATTCTTGCAGACCACTCCCGTGCAGTTACCTTTATGATTGGCGACGGTATTCTCCCTGGTAACGAGGGTAGAAGCTACATTCTTCGCCGTCTGCTCCGTCGCGCTGTCTACCACGGCCGCTTGCTGGGCATCCAGGGCACCTTCATGGCAGAGTACGCACATGAGGTTGCCGTTCTGCTTGGCGCAGAATATCCAGAGCTTGTCGAGAAGAGCGCTCTTATCGACGGCATTCTGACTGCAGAAGAGGAGCGCTTTGGCGCTACGCTTGACGCAGGCGAGTCTAAACTCACTGCAGAGCTTGAGCAGCTAGAGGATGGCGCACAGCTTTCTGGTGAGGTTGCCTTCCTTCTGCACGATACCTACGGATTCCCTATTGATCTTACTCGTGAGATTGCTGCAAATGCAGGTCACGTTGTTGACATGGACGCCTTTGATGCTGCAATGACTGAGCAGCGTGAGCGCGCTCGTAAGTCTGCTAACCGCGATGCCTGGGGTAACGCTCAGAGCATTTGGGTTGCACTCTCTGACCGCCTTGATGAGACCGTCTTTGACGGCTATGACAACAACGAGCTCTCCGGAGTTCGTGTTGTTGCTCTTGTTCAGGATGGACAGGAGGTTGAGTCCGCTTCTGCTGGCTCTGAGGTTGAGGTTGTACTTGACCGCACGCCTTTCTATGCAGAGATGGGCGGCCAGGTAGGGGACACCGGCAAGCTGACAGCTCCTGGTCTCTACGTTCACGTCACTGATACCAAGCACCGTGACGGCGGTCTTGAGTCCCACGTTGGCGTGGTAGAGGAGGGCACCATCTCTGTTGGTGATTCAGTCACCGCAACCATTGACGCTGGCCGTCGTGAGCTTATCCGTCGCAACCACACCGCAACTCACCTGCTTGACGCAGCCCTTAAGAAGGTTCTGGGAGATCACGTTAACCAGGCTGGTTCTCTTGTTGCTCCAGATCGTATGCGCTTCGACTTCACGCACTTTGAGGCTCTTACCAAAGATGAGCTTGATCGCATTGAGGGTATGGTCAACGCAGAGATTTTTGCCGCTAAGCCTGTTGTTACCCAGATTATGAGCATTGAGGATGCAAAGGCCGCTGGTGCTGTTGCACTCTTTGGCGAGAAGTACGGTGATGTCGTACGCGTTATCTCTGCTGGTGCAGAAGACACTCCATTCTCTCGCGAGCTCTGCGGTGGTACTCACGCACGCAACACAGCAGACCTTGGCCTCTTCAAGATTATCTCTGAAAGCTCCGTTGGTTCTAACTCAAGGCGTATTGAGGCTGTAACCTCTATGGGCGCTATTGAGTACGTTGATGAGCGCCTGGCTCAGCTTGATGAGGTTGCTGCAGCTCTGAAGGTCCGTCCTTCCGCTGTTGCAGACCGTGTTGAGCAGCTGCAGCAGGACCTTCGCACTGCAAACCATAAGCTTGAGGCTGCTCTTACTGGAGCAGGCAGCAACCAGGTAGCAGAAGCACTTAAGTCTGCTGTCCAGCTTAATGGCTATAGCTGCGTAATTGCTAAGCTCGAGGGCCTTTCTGGTAAAGAGCTCCGTTCCGCATGGGATGGCATCCGCGATGCATCTGACGGCCAGCCTGTTGCTTGCGTCATCGCATCCGCAACCGCTGACGGAAAGGTTTCCCTGCTTGCAGGTGCCACTGATTCTGCAGTTGCAGCGGGCTTCTCGGCAGGAGACATTGTCAAAGAGATTGCAGAGCTTGTTGGTGGCCGTGGTGGCGGAAAGCCAGCAATGGCGCAGGCAGGTGGCTCAAATGCTGCAGGAATTGACGCTGCGCTTGAGGCTGCAAAAACAAAGCTTGGTGCGTAACGTTTGCGCGTTTTAGCTTTAGATATTGGTGAAGTTCGCATCGGGGTTGCTGTAAGTGACCCCGATGGTGCTATTGCGTCACCTGTTTGCGTGCTACCTGCGCAAGAGGTGCTCTCACATGCACGTACGTTTAAAGCTGTGCTTGAAGATTGGGAGCCGGAGCTGCTTTTATGCGGTCGTCCTAAGACGCTCGCCGGCGAAGATGGACCACAGGCCCAAAAAATTACCGCTCAAGCTGAGCAAATTGCGAAGAACTGCCAACTTCCATTAGAATTTACTGACGAAAGACTTTCTTCTGCGGAAGCAAAGAAGATTCTTCGAGCGCAAGGTTTATCTGAAAAAGCCATGCGTGGAAAAGTTGACATGGTTGCAGCTTCGCTCTTTTTGCAATCATGGCTTGATGCACAGATGAATAAGGGAGACTAAATGCCCACCCTATCCAATGGTTCTTCTCCGCGTCGTCAAGGCGCACATTTTTCTTCTCCTGTTCCAGAGGGACAGGTTCAGGAAGAGCAGACTCAGCAGGAACAGATAAAGCAGCCTTCAGTTGAGGCTACAGGATCGCTACCAGCACTTACTGGCGGCAAGCTTTCTTCAAGAAGCGCTCAGGTCACTCATATGGCAAAGAACAAGCAGGTAAAGCATAGAGATAAGAAGGCTTCGAAGCGTTCTCGTATTTTTGCGGCACTTATCGCTTTTATCATGATTGCAGCCCTTGGTATCTTTGTATGGAAAGTAGCGCTTCCAGAGCTTTCTCGTGCTAATTCCGATACGCAAGAAATTACCGCAGGTCAGCAAGTTACCGTTACTATTCCAGATGGCGCTGGCGCGCAGGAAGTCGCAAAGATTCTTTTTGAGAATAAGATTATTGCAACTAAGAGCGAGTTCTTAAACCAGGTAAAGCGTCAGGATGCTGAGCAGAAAATTAAGAGCGGTATCTATGTTATTACCACTGGTGCCAAGCCATCTGACATTGTGAATCTGCTTATTTCTGGCCCTAATGCTCCTGGTAGTGGCTTTGTCGTACCAGAAGGTTATACCGTTTCTCAGGTTGCGAATTTGGTTCAGGACTACTTTGGTATTTCTCGTGATGATTTCTTGAATCAGGCAAAAGCATCCAATTATGTTGCCGACTATCCGTTCCTTGCAGGTGCGGTAGATGCTAATGATTCTCTTGAGGGCTACTTGTTCCCCAAGACCTATACCTTTACAGAAAGCAATGTGACTGCCGATACGGTCATCCGTGCCATGCTTGATCAGTTTGAGACAGAGACAGCTGATCTTAACCTGGACGCTGCTCGCATCACGCTTAATAAGCGTTACAACTTGAATCTTACAAACGAGCAAATCATCATTATGGCATCCATCATTGAGCGAGAAGCCCTGACTGATGATGACCGTCCTAAGGTTGCATCTGTCTTCTACAACCGCCTGTACGATGATATGTACCTGCAGAGTGACGCAACTCTTGCTTATTCCCTGGGTAGGGAAGCTACCGCAGAAGAGCTCAGCTCGATGACAAGCGACCCCTATAACACGTACGCGTTTAAGGGTTTGACTCCTACGCCTATTTGCTCTCCAGGTTATGCCTCTATTAAGGCGGCTATGGATCCAGCAGCAACCAATTATTACTACTTCTGGATTACCTCGGATGAGCACGTCTTCTCAGAGACGTATGAGGAGCATCAGCAGGCTATTGAAAATGCACGCGAGCGTGAAGCCGCAAGCAAGCAATAGTTGGTGTGGCATGAGTTTGACCAAAGCAACACAATACGTTTCTGCTGTTGAATACATCTCAATAGAGAATTTGGTTCAGCAGGGGATTAAACTTGTGCTCTTAGATCGCGATAATACCTGTGTGCCCCGAGACACCAAAATGGTGCCGCCAGAGATTTCTGCTTGGTTTGAGAAGGCTCATGCGGCTGGATTAACGCTCTGCCTCATCTCCAATAACATTCACCTCAATGAGGTCCAGCGTAGCGCTCACGAGCTGGGAATTGAAGGAGAGGGCTTTGCGTGTAAACCGCTTCCTCGCGCGCTAACTGCTGCTATGAAGCGTTTCTCGGCAACTAAAGAGCAAACCGTGATGGTGGGAGACCAGATTTTTACCGATGTTATTGCAGGTAATTTGGCTGGTGTTTCAACTATTTTGGTAAAGCCGCAGTCCAATGAGGATCTTTGGTACACCAATATCATTCGTCACGTCGAGCGCCGCATTTTAAAAAATGTAACTTTTACGTCATAACAAGACGGCTTTAGTTTACTTGCTCCAACTCGATGATAGAATCATCTTGAAAGGCTGGAGGAGTATGGAGCTTCGCGATTCAAGATACGTTGTACATGAGGGCTGTGATCATATCTTTTTTGTAGGCTTTCTGGGTGCCGGAAAGTCTACACTCGCGCGTAATTTGGGCGAGCTGTTTCACCGCCGTTATGTTGACACCGATCGCCTAGCAGAGCGTATAGCAGGTAAATCACTGGCAGAAATCTACGAAGATGACGGTGAAGAGCTTTTTAGGCAGGCAGAAACTGAGGTTTTGCACACGCTTAAGTCTAAGAAGTCACTGCTCGTAAGCTGCGGCGGTGGAATTGTCGAGAAGGACGTCAATCTTGCGCTTATGCGTGAGATGGGAGTCATTGTGTTTCTCGATGGTGATCTTTCTGACTCGCTTCGTCAAATTCAGCGCACGGATAGGCGTCCTGATTTGGGAAGCTTTGAAAACGCTACTCAGCTCTATAGACGTCTGCGTCCACGTTATGAGGCCGCTGCTGATATTACTATTGATATTCGTGAGAAAACATTTGAGCAGGTAGCCATTGATTCTGGCAAGCTGCTTTGGGAAAGAGGACTTCTATGAGTGACAATGTCCGGAATGACCTTGAAGAGGAATTGCCACCTGTTCAGATTAAACAGTGGGTTTCTATTCCTGGTGGCTCTATTGCACTTCGTTCTGGTGCAGGCGTTCTTTCAAACTTTGGTACTGAGCTCAGAACCGCAGTGGGAAGACCTCATCGCTGTGCTTTTCTTGTCAGCAATCAGGCAGATGAAGACCTTGCTGAGCTTCTGCGTAGAGACCTCACTACCATTGGTTTTCTCGTCTCACGTGTTGATGTAGAAGATGGCAAGGCAGCAACTACCGTGGCAACTGAGGCACAGGTATTGTCTGCTCTGGCAGAAATGCACCTGACAGCTGATGATTTAGTAGTTGCCGTGGGCCACGAGGGCGTCATTTCTCTTGCTAACCACGTGGCAAACAAGTGGTGTGGGGGAGTTTCCCTTGCTACTGTTCCACTTGATTTAGCAGCAGTTATTGTCTCGTCTATTACTCCTCGTGCACTTGATACTGACGTTGAGCATCAGCGCCTTGTTACCACAAAACCTTGCGCTCGTTTCTGCTTTGC
>JABZHK010000044.1:0-8187 GCA_015258885.1 Atopobium sp. | reverse complement strand
GTCTGCGCCTGCATGTCTGTTGGGAAGCCTGGGAATGGCAGCGTCTGGATATCGATAGCCTTAAGATCTTGCTGGCGAGAAGCCCGTGCCCACCTATCTCCAGTCTCGATGGTAATGCCCATCTGCTCGTACTTCTTAAGTACCAGGCCAAGGTGATTTGGCTCGAAGCCGTGAACAGTAATAGGCTCACCAGTAAGCGCACCAATAGCCAGGAAGGTACCAGCCTCAATGCGGTCGCCAACAACTTCATGCTCAACAGGATGCAGCTCTGTAACGCCGTGAATCTCAATAACAGGAGATCCAGCACCCTGAATGTTGGCACCCATTTTGTTAAGCATGTTAGCCAGGTCAACAATTTCTGGCTCACGAGCTGCGTTATCAATGACCGTTACACCCTTGGCAAAAACTGATGCCATCATCAGGTTCTCTGTTGCACCAACGGAAGCAAAGGCCAGAGAAACGGTCTCGCCGGTTATGCCGTGAGGAGCGCTTGCGTGAATATTGCCGTGCTCAACCTTAAATTCAACACCCAAAGCCTCGAGGCCCAGGATGTGCATGTCAATTTTGCGAGCACCGATATTACAACCGCCCGGCATTGCCACAACGGCCTTGCCAAAACGAGAAATAAGGGGACCCAAAACAGCAGTTGATGCACGCATTTGTGCAACAAGGCTGTAAGGAGTCTCCCAGCTTGTAATATCTGTGGTATCAATTTTGAGCTCGTGAAGACCAACGACTTCAATGCGAGCGCCTAACGTCTTGAGCACCTTGCCCATGACGTGAACGTCTGCAATATTAGGAACGTTAGTGAGTGTAGTAACACCAGGAGCCATGATGGTTGCAGCCATCAATTTAAGGGCAGAGTTTTTTGCACCCTCTACAGTGACCTCTCCTGTGACAGAACGGCCACCTACTACTTTTATGACGTCCATAAACCTCCGAAAACGACAGTGAGAGAATTTTACTCCTCAACCACTTGCTTCAGAAGTAGATTACACCAGTCTATCTTTTTTTCGTAGTAGGCACGACGATTATCGTCTTCTGGAAGAGAAAGCATCTGGTCAATGACGTCATCTCTTGTCTCGCGCACAACATCTGCATCAATGTCATCAACGCGACGAGCATGATCTGCCAAGATAATGACTCCTGTTGGATCGATTTCTGCGTATCCACCAGAAATCACTATCTTGGTCATAGACTCTTCTTCATTCTCTGGATGAGGCATGTGCAGTCTTACAACACCATCGCCAAGCGCAATGATTTCTGGTGCGTGGCCTGGCCACACACCATACTCTCCATCTGCTGAAGCAAGAATCAGACTTTCAACGGTTCCTTCGTAAAGGAGCTTATCTGGTCTGACAAACTGACAAGTCAACTCAGCCATGAGAAATCCTAGTTCTGTGAGCTATCCGAAGCGGACATCTTTGCAGCGCGCTCGCGAACATCTTCGATGGTGCCTGCAAAACGGAATGCCTGCTCAGGAAGGTCATCGCACTTACCATCAATAATCTCTGCAAACGAGCGGACAGTCTCCTCAACGGTGCAGTACACACCAGGGTTACCAGTGAACTTCTCGGCAACGTGGAATGACTGAGAGAGGAACTGCTGAATCTTACGGGCGCGAGCAACGGTGCGCTGCTGCTCCTCAGAAAGCTCGTCCATACCCAGAATTGCAATGATGTCCTGAAGGTCGGAGTACTCCTGCAGAGTCTCCTGAACTGCCATAGCAACGCGGTAATGCTCTGTACCAACAATGGATGGATCAAGAGCAGAACTGGAGCTAGCCAGAGGATCAACTGCTGGGTAAATACCAAGCTCGGTAATAGCACGAGAAAGAACGGTAGTTGCATCCAAGTGCGTAAAGGTTGTAGCAGGAGCAGGGTCAGTAAGGTCGTCTGCAGGGACGTAAACTGCCTGTACGGAAGTAATAGAGCCTTCCTTGGTGGAAGTAATACGCTCCTGAAGCTCGCCCATCTCTGTAGCCAGGGTTGGCTGGTAACCAACTGCGGAAGGCATACGACCGAGAAGTGCGGAAACCTCAGAACCTGCCTGAGAGAAGCGGAAGATGTTGTCGATGAACAACAGAACATCCTGGCCCTGATCACGGAAGTACTCTGCAGTAGTAAGGCCTGCAAGAGCAACACGCATACGAGCTCCTGGTGGCTCGTTCATCTGACCGTAGACGAGGCAGGTCTTGTTAATAACGCCAGACTCAGTCATCTCAAGGAAGAGGTCAGTACCCTCACGAGTACGCTCTCCAACGCCGGTGAATACGGAGGTACCACCGTGCTGCTGAGCCAGGTTGTTAATAAGCTCCTGAATCAGAACGGTCTTACCAACGCCAGCGCCACCAAAGAGGCCGGTCTTTCCACCTCGAACATAAGGCTCGAGAAGATCGATTGCCTTGATGCCCGTCTCAAAAATCTCTGTCTCAGTAGTGAGCTCTTCGAAGAGAGGTGCTGGGTGGTGAATTGGATAAAACTCAACGTCTTCAGGAATTTCTCCACCATCAACTGGCTGACCCATGACGTTCCAGACGCGGCCCAGCGTAGACTCGCCTACAGGCATCATCATTGGCTTGCCGGTGTCCTTAACGCGAAGGTTACGCTGAAGACCATCGGTTGACGACATAGCGACGGTACGAACAACACCACCGTGAAGCTGAGACTCAACCTCAAGAACGGTGCTGACGTGACCAACAGGCGTGTCATCCTCTACCGTCAGTGCGGTATAGATGCTTGGAACAGGTCCGTCGAACTTAACGTCGACAACTGGTCCAACTACGCGAACGATTACGCCATCGTCAACGTGCTGATTGCGCTTGTTGAGAATAGCTTCCTCAAAGGAAGAAGTCTCTACTTGCATATCTGACATTACATATCCTCCAATGCTGCAGCACCACCGATAATCTCATTGAGCTCAGTGGTAATTGCGCCCTGGCGTTCGCGATTGTACGTACGGCTAAGAGCGCCTAAGACGTTCTCAGCATTATCAGTTGCAGACTGCATTGCACGACGGCGTGCACCATGCTCGGCTGCAGCAGAATCAAGAAGTGCGTGGAAGATGACCGTCTTGATATAAGCGGGCATCAACGAATCAAGTACCTGAGAAGCAGATGGCGAGAAGTGATATTCACTCTTGTTATACGTCTTCACCTGTGAGAGGGCTTCTTCGGTACGTGGTTTATTAGGAATCGTGAGTTTATCGCGCGAAATAGGAAGAAGTTGCTCTGTAACCTGCTCTTGGTCAACACGGTTCTTTGCATGCCAGTACTTGATTACGACACGATCAATCTTACCCTTGATATAGCCATCCATGATATAGGAGGCAATACGATCAGCCTGGTCTGCTGTAGGCTCAGAGGAAATGCCTACATAGGACATGGTGGGCTTGATATTTCTATACGTAAAGTACTCAGTTGGCTTGCGTCCGCAAGTAATTATCTCGGACGACACACCCTTAGCCTTAAGACGTGCCATCTCATGCTCAACCTCGCGTTGAGGCAGGATGTTAAATCCGCCTGCAAGTCCGCGGTCAGATGCGATGACTAAGAACAGCACGTTCTTCTCGACTTTATGTGTAGCAAGAAGAGGCTGTTTCTTAGGATTAAAGCCAGCGCCTGCTACATTTGCAAGCATAAGGGTAATAGCTTCCTTATATGGCGAAGCAGCCTCGGCCCTATCAAGTGCCTTGCGGACACGCGCTGTCGAAATCATCGACATCGTGCGCGTAATCTGCATGGTGCTCCTGATGGAGCTCATACGCCTCGATATTTCGTGAAGGTTCGCCATTGATAATTACTCCTGCAATGAACCCTGGGTTACTGCGTCAAAAGAGCCTGGTGTATCTGAATTAGCTTCTGCTTCATCCACGACCTTGTTTGGATGCTCTTCCAAGAACTTAGCCTTGAAGTGCTTAATGTGATCACTCAAGCGCTCTGCCTGCTCATCAGAAATCTTTCCGTTGCGCAGAGAGTTGCGAAGCTGTGGGTGATACTCACTCATGTACTGAGCAAGGCCATCACGGAAGAGAGCAACGTTCTCAAGATCAACGTCATCAATGAAGTTCTCTTTTGCAGCGTAAATTGCGCAAATCTGGTCAACTACGTCCAGAGCTGAGTAACGTGGCTGCTTGAGAAGTTCCATCATATGAGCACCATGGTTGAGCTGGTACTGCGTAGTTGCATCCAAGTCAGATCCGAACTGCGAGAATGCCTGCTTCTCACGGTAACTTGCAAGGTCCAGACGAAGTGTACCTGCAACCTGCTTCATAGCCTTGACCTGAGCATCGCCGCCGACGCGAGATACGGAAATACCTACGTCGACTGCTGGGCGCTGGCCCTGGAAGAAGAGGTTAGACTGCAGATAAATCTGGCCGTCTGTAATGGAAATGACGTTTGTAGGAATGTATGCAGAAACGTCGCCTTCCTGCGTCTCAATAATTGGAAGTGCTGTAAGAGAACCTGCTCCGTTTTCATCGGAGAGCTTACATGCACGCTCCAGCAAGCGTGAGTGCAGGTAGAAAATATCACCAGGATATGCCTCACGTCCTGGTGGACGGTGAAGCGTCAGTGACATCTGACGGTATGCAACTGCCTGCTTAGAGAGGTCATCGTAAACAACAAGAACGTGTCCGCCTGGATGCTCTTTGTCAGCAGGCTTGCCGTCCTTATCGTTATACATAAAGAACTCACCAATAGCAGCGCCTGCCATAGGGGCAATGTACTGCATTGGAGCAGAATCAGCTGCGGTAGCTGCAACAATGACGGTCTTATCAAGAACACCATGGCGGGAAAGAGACTCGCGGATGTTTGCAACTGTAGACGCCTTCTGTCCGATGGCGACATAGATACAAATCATGTCGGTGTTCTTCTGGTTTACGATTGCGTCAATTGCGATAGCGGTCTTACCGGTCTTACGGTCACCAATGATCAACTCACGCTGACCACGGCCGACAGGAACCATAGCGTCAATTGCGAGAAGACCAGTCTGAACTGGCTCGCAGACAGGCTGGCGCTGCATGATGCCAGGAGCCTTGAACTCAATAGGACGACGATGTGTAGCGTGGATAGCGCCAAGACCATCAATAGGCTGGCCCAGTGGGTTAACAACACGACCAAGCATGTCGTATCCAGCAGGGATGTCCATAACACGGCCAGTAGTGCGACACTCGTCGCCTTCCTTGATTTCAGAAACTTCGCCGAACAAAACAGCACCGACAGAAGTCTCATCAAGGTTCTGAGCAAGACCGAATACGCTGTGGCCAGTAACGGAGCTGGTAAACTCCAGCAACTCGCCTGCCATAGCGCTGCGTAGACCAGCAACACGAGCAATACCGTCTGCTACCTCAATAACAGCAGATACCTCTTGCTGGGATACGGTTGAATTGACCTTAGAAAGGCGCTCTCTAAGCTGTGCCATGACGGCATCTGAGCTCAGCGTTCCTTCCTGTATAGTGGTCTTATCAGTCATTACAATTCACTTTCAACGTGATCTGAAGAGAGCCTACTCTTAATGTGAGTGAGCTGTGTCTTTACCGATGCATCATAACGATGATCACGTGCCTCAACTACAATGCCGCCCAAAATCTTGGGATTAACACGCTCAATAAGATACACCTGAGTATTGAAGTTCTTCTCGAGCTTCTCGGTGACCTTTGCACGCAACTCATCATCAAGAGGCATTGTAGTAGTTACCGTTACTGTAAGTGTCTTGTCTTCTTCTTCAAGAAGCTCCTGGAACGTAGCGGCAACATCATTGATAAGGTTGACATCCTCACTCGCCTGCATAGCACCAAGAGTCTCAAGAACTTCTGGAGAGAACTTCTTTGCATGCTGAACCTGTACGAGGTCTGCAGTTGCACGACCCTCAGCGCGGCCAGCCTCCAGGAGTGCCCTGGTATAGCCCTCTACTTTTCTGTCTTGATCGTCTTTATTAGTGCTCATCTGGAGTACCTACTTCCGCAAGGTACTTTTCGGCAAGAGCACGCTGCTGCTCTACTGAAAGCTCGTTGCCAATAATCTTTCCGGCAATATCGACGGCAAGATCAACAACGGAATCAGAAAGCTCAGCCATGGCGTGACGACGCTCAGACTCTACAACGCCCTTACCCTTAGTAATAATCTCGACAGCTTCTGCCTTTGCCTGCTCGATAATACGAGCACGCTCTTCTTCGCCCTCACGCTTAGCAGCAGAAACAATCTCGTCTGCTTGCTGCTTAGCTGCGTCGATACCAGCTGCTGCGATTTCACGATCCTTGTTGGCTTCCTCGCGAGCCTTTGCTGCAGCGTCCAGATCGCCTTGGATCTTCTCTTGACGCTTGTCAAGCATACGTAGAACGGAAGGCCATACAAACTTTGCTACAACAGCAAAGATGATCAGAAACGCAATCAGAGCAGGAACAAACTCAGCGGGCTTTGGAAGAAGAATATCGGCACCACTTGCACCCTCTTCAGCAAGTGCGACTGAGGGAGCCATTGCCACAAGTAGAGCAGCAGTTGCGCCTACTGTGCTGGCTTTTTTAACTCCCTTACAAATCGTATTCATGCATTCCTCCAACGTAGCGTTTTCGCTGTTACAAACAGTAATTTACTTAACCATCAAGGTAACAACGAAGCCAATCAGGGTAAGTGCCTCGATGAATGCGCAGCCAAGAATAAAGACTGTGAAGAGACGACCCTGAACCTCTGGCTGACGAGCCATGTTGTTAGCGGCACTCGTTGCTACGACGCTAATACAAATTGCTGCTCCCATAACGCAAAGAGCATATCCGAAAATACCCACGATTCCTCCTTTTTCGCTCGCCCCTCTCAAGGCGACCAATATACATACCTATCATCAACTGAGCGTGGGCTCAGATGACTTCATCTTTTGTGCCGTTTGGCACCACAGTGTGGCAATGCCACCAACTAAGCGTTTTGCTTAGTGTTCAGACTCTACCAGCTGGATGTAGACAGTAGAGAGTAGGGTAAAAACGTATGCCTGAATGAAGGCAACAATAGTTTCTACTAAATAAATGATAATCAACAGCAAAACCCAGAAAATCGAAAATCCTGCCTGAGCAGCTGTTGATGCAGAGAAGTTCTCAATTGCTGGCATAAAGTACATAGATGCAAGAATTGCAAACGTACCCATGACGATGTGACCTGCATACATGTTGCAGAACAGACGGACAGCCAGAGTAACCAGACGAAGGAATGTTGAGAAGACCTCAATAACCCAGATAACTGCTGCAATAACTGGATTAACGCCCTTTGGTGCAAGGCTCAAGATATAGCCGATAACACCCATCTTCTTTGCGCCTACATACATAAAGTATCCAAGGGAGCAAAGACCAAGAGCAGCAGTTACACCAATAGTACCGGTACCTGGGTGTGCGCCAGGAATAAGACCAATGATGTTATTAATCAAGATGAACATAAACATGGTGATCAAGAAGGGGAAGTGTGTGCGCCACGTTTCTCCAAGAGAAGCCTTGCAGACGTCATCTCTAATGTACTCAATCAGATACTCAACGCCGTTAACAAAGCGTCCCTTAGGGACAATGCTCTCTGCCTGCTTCTTCTTAAACCTAAAGCAGACAATCAGAAAAATCACAGCAGCGATTAAGAAATAGAAAATGTAGTTCGTGAAACCAAAGGTGGTGTTACCAACCAATGCGTGTGGCAAAAAACTTTCGAGCAGCTCGGCCATCTCTGCTGGCAACTGCGCAAGAACATCCACTCTGTCTCAACCTCCCCATACAATCTGCAACCATTTCAGATTGCCCGTCACTGCTCAGCATACTTGAAACGCAACGTAAGATGCCAAGAATATGCCACTTGGAGTATATTATCTACCACTCGGCGTGCATATTTGCGACGAACGGCGATACTAGCACTAAATGAATGCATAGTCACGATTACAAAATCAAATAATTGACTTATGCTCAAACTCTCACATTACTGACACATTTCGTGTTAGCTGCCGTTATTGTTTCATTCAACTATAACACTAATAAACTGCTGTTACGTCGCTTTTCTCAGTAAGTATTTATACAGCAAGAGAAATGTGTCTTGATATGCTTACTTAAGTAGTTTCTTTTAGTTATTTATATTCAGCCCCAATCAATAAATCATAACCACCCGCATAGCGGGTGGTTTGCTCTTAGGGTATAACCCTAATTATACTTGCCCAGGACTCAAGTCCT
>JABZHK010000043.1:0-8263 GCA_015258885.1 Atopobium sp. | reverse complement strand
TTTGGAGGCGCCCCCCCCAGTCAAACTACCCACCAAGCAGTGTCCGCACCATAGGCGCGTTAGACCTCAGACAGCCAAAGGGCCGTATTTCAAGGATGGCTCCACGAATGCTGGCGCACCCGCTTCGAAGCCTCCGGCCTATCCTACACATCGGATGACCAAGGTCAATGCTAAGCTGTAGTAAAGGTTCACGGGGTCTTTTCGTCCCATCGCGGGTAATCGGCATCTTCACCGATACTACAATTTCACTGAGCTCATGGTTGAGACAGCGTCCAGATCATTACACCATTCGTGCAGGTCGGAACTTACCCGACAAGGAATTTCGCTACCTTAGGACCGTTATAGTTACGGCCGCCGTTTACCGGGGCTTAGATTCGCTGCTTCGCTAATGCTAACAACTCCTCGTGACCTTCCGGCACCGGGCAGGCGTCAGACCCTATACGTCGTCTTACGACTTCAGCAGAGTCCTGTGTTTTTGATAAACAGTCGCTTGGACCTATTTACTGTGACCGATCTTAGCTCGGGGAGTAAATCCCTTCACCGAAACCGGCACCCCTTCTCCCGAAGTTACGGGGCAATTTTGCCGAGTTCCTTAACCATAGTTCTCCCGATCGCCTTGGTATGCTCTACCCACCCACCTGTGTCGGTTTGCGGTACGGGCTCCTCAGAGCTCCCTAGAGGTTTTTCTTGGAAGTATGGGCTTACTAGCTTCACTCAATTGCTTCGTCCGACACCTCAGCCACACGAGAAGCGCATTTCACTACTTCTCAGCCTACGTGCCATCACGGGGACGTCCAGAACCCCGCCTAGCTACCCTGCTCCGTCACCCCATTGGTGATAACGCTCTTTTGGAGGGACAGGAATTTCTACCTGTTGTGCATCGACTACGCCTTCCGGCCTTGCCTTAGCTCCCGCCTAACCCTGGGAGGATTAGCCTTGCCCAGGAAACCTTGGGTTTACGGCGGACATGTTTTTTACATGTCTCTCGTTACTCATGCCAGCATTCTCACTTCTGGACAGTCCACAGTTGGTTATCCAACTGCTTCAACCCGTACAGAAAGCTCTCCTACCACCAGTACAAAGTACTGATCCGCCGCTTCGGTACAATGCTTAGCCCCGTATATTGTCGGCGCATGTCCACTCGACCAGTGAGCTATTACGCACTCTTTAAATGAATGGCTGCTTCTAAGCCAACATCCTGGTTGTCTGAGCAAACGCACATCCTTTGCCACTTAGCATTGATTTTGGGACCTTAGCGGGCGGTCTGGGCTGTTTCCCTTTCGAATACACAGCTTAGCCCACATATTCTGACTCCCGGATTCTAGACCAATGGTATTCGGAGTTTGATTAATCTTGGTAGGCGGTGAAGCCCCCGCAACTATTCAGTGCTCTACCCCCATTGGTAAACATCCGAGGCTAGCCCTAAAGCTATTTCGGAGAGAACGAGATATCTCCAGGTTTGATAGGCCTTTCACTCCTATCCACAAGTCATCCCCTCAGTTTTCAACCTAAGTGGGTTCGGCCCTCCACGGGGTCTTACCCCCGCTTCAGCCTGCTCATGGATAGCTCACCTGGCTTCGCGTCTACGGTATGCGACTCACTCGCCCTATTCAGACTCGCTTTCGCTGCGGCTCGCTTTTTAGCTTAACCTTGCCACATGCCGTAACTCGCTGGCTCATTCTACAAAAGGCACGCCGTCACAGACAAAAGTCTGCTCCGACTGCTTGTAGGCAAACGGTTTCAGGTACTATTTCACTCCCCGCTAGGGGTGCTTTTCACCTTTCCCTCACGGTACTGGTTCACTATCGGTCACAAGAGAGTATTTAGGATTGGAGGGTGGACCCCCCAGGTTCCCACCGGGTTTCACGTGTCCGGCAGTACTCAGGTGCCACTCGGGAGTCTTCGCAGATTCGCGTACGGGGCTTTTACCCTGTCTCGCCAGCTTTTCCAAGCTATTCTGCTTCCACGAAGTTTTGTAACTCCACAATGAATGGTCCTACAACCCCGCCAGCGCTTGCGCAACTGACGGTTTGTCCTATATCCCCGTTCGCTCGCCACTACTAGGGGAATCTCGTTTGATTTCTCTTCCTCGGGGTACTTAGATGTTTCAGTTCCCCCGGTTACCTCTATCCTGCCTATATATTCAGCAGGAAGTACCAAGAAATGACTCTTGGTGGGTTTACCCATTCGGAAATCCACGGGTCACAGGATATGTGCTCCTTACCGTGGCTTATCGCAGCTTATCACGTCCTTCATCGGCTTCTTGTGCCAAGGCATCCACCGTTTGCCCTTACCATCTTCTTTTCGATGGTTTGAACATACTTTTGCACTTTGATAATTACTTATCAAATGCGATCAGATGCGATCTTCTTGAAGAAAATCGAATTTTTGTTTGTCACACTATGCAGCTCTCAAGGTACGCGAGGGCGAACCCTCGAGACCGAATACTGCGCACTTTCGTGCAACAAAGACATCAACGGGAAAGACGGGAACTACTCGTCAAAAAAGTTAGTGTTATCTCTTCTAAAGAGGGTATCTCCCTAGAAAGGAGGTGATCCAGCCGCACCTTCCGGTACGGCTACCTTGTTACGACTTCGTCCCAATCGCCAATCCCACCTTCGACCACTCCCCCCACAAACGTGGTTAGGCCATGGGCTTCGGGTGTTACCAACTTTCGTGACGTGACGGGCGGTGTGTACAAGGCCCGAGAACGTATTCACCGCGGCATTCTGATCCGCGATTACTAGCGACTCCAACTTCATGTAGGCGAGTTGCAGCCTACGATCCGAACTGAGAGAGTGTTTCTCGGGTTTGCTCCATCTCGCGATCTCGCTTCCGTCTATTAACTCCCATTGTAGTACGTGTGTAGCCCAGGTCATAAGGGGCATGATGATTTGACGTCATCCCCACCTTCCTCCGGTTTATCACCGGCAGTCTCGCTAGAGTGCCCAACTGAATGATGGCAACTAACAATAGGGGTTGCGCTCGTTGCGGGACTTAACCCAACATCTCACGACACGAGCTGACGACAACCATGCACCACCTGTCACCTCTGTCCCGAAGGAAAACTCTATCTCTAGAGCGGTCAGAGGGATGTCAAGCCCTGGTAAGGTTCTTCGCGTTGCTTCGAATTAAACCACATGCTCCGCTGCTTGTGCGGGCCCCCGTCAATTCCTTTGAGTTTTAGCCTTGCGGCCGTACTCCCCAGGCGGGACACTTAATGCGTTAGCTGCGGCACGGAAGAAATATTCCCCCACACCTAGTGTCCATCGTTTACGGCTAGGACTACCAGGGTATCTAATCCTGTTTGCTCCCCTAGCTTTCGCTCCTCAGCGTCAGTTATGGCCCAGAAGGCCGCCTTCGCCACTGGTGTTCTTCCTAATATCTGCGCATTCCACCGCTACACTAGGAATTCCACCTTCCCCTACCAAACTCAAGTCTGCCGGTATCGGGAGCGAACGGGGGTTGAGCCCCCGGATTTAACTCCCGACCTAACAGACCGCCTACGAGCGCTTTACGCCCAATGAATCCGGATAACGCTTGCCCCCTACGTATTACCGCGGCTGCTGGCACGTAGTTAGCCGGGGCTTCTTCTGCAGGTACCGTCACTTTCGCCTCGTCCCTGCTGAAAGCGGTTTACAACCCGAAGGCCTTCATCCCGCACGCGGCGTCGCTGCATCAGGCTTTCGCCCATTGTGCAAGATTCCCCACTGCTGCCTCCCGTAGGAGTCTGGGCCGTGTCTCAGTCCCAATCTGGCTGGTCGGTCTCTCAACCCAGCTACCCATCATTGCCTTGGTAGGCCGTTACCCCACCAACAAGCTAACAGGCCGCGGGCCCATCCCTCTCCGCCGGAGCTTTCTCGAGTCTTCCATGCGGGAGACTCGAAGTATTCGGTATTATCCACGGTTTCCCGTGGCTATCCCAATGAGAGGGGCAGGTTGCCCACGTGTTACTCAGCCGTTCGCCACTTTATACACACCCGAAGGTGCTTTAATCGTTCGACTTGCATGTGTTAGGCGCGCCGCCAGCGTTCATCCTGAGCCAGGATCGAACTCTCCATTCAAAATTAAACTGACTAAAAGTCAGTACAATTTAAAGTTGAGTTGAATCCACGTCTCTAAAATCCCGCTGATCTCGGATTCGCTGAAATTATGAATTGACTATTGAACAAAATGTTCAAATTCGAATTTCGCTTGTCTGTCTTTGCTGATCTTTCGATCGCAGTATCCGGTTTTCAAGGTTCGCTGCGCTGCGATTTCACATTGCGTGGTGCGCGGCGCGGGGATTAACTATACGCACTTACGACTCGTTTGTGAAGATGATTTTGTATCTTCTTAATTCCTCCACAATTTCTACACAATTCGTAGTCTTTAGTGAACTGGGGCGTATATTGGGCACTAAATTCTCTTTGTCGTCTAGTAGCGACACTTTATTTTTCAACTATATATAGTGTTGTCATTTTTACGATGTCTTTATTTTCTTTTTACGTTGTCTTGACGCGCGTTATTACGTTGTCTTGTCGCACTTTTTTGCGCGTCTTAATGAGGCTAAATTTCGTCTTTTACAATCTGGCAAGCTGCATCAAGAAGTTGATCGCGAAGTGTCTCGTTAGCGGCCTCAGAATACACGCGTACCAGCGCATCCATACGAGAAGGACGAATGAGCACCCAAGAATCGTCTTTAAACTGAAGCTTAAGGCCATCGGCATGGCTTACCGAAACAGGCACTTTACCTGCAACGTTTTCTGGATTGAGGCCTGGAAGGATGTTTCTGAACGCCTGGGTAGCTGCAGCATCAAGTCGTACTCCTCGCCTGCTATAGCACATGCGACCCAGCTCAGCCTCATCCTCAGCAACAAGCTGTGCAAGCGATTTGTGGGTGTACGCAAGCATTTCCACGACGAGCAGGGCCACAAGCAGGCCGTCTCGCTCCAAAAGGTGGCTTGGAATGCAGATTCCGCCATACTCCTCTGCGGCGAGAAGAACGTCTCCTTGCTCAATCTCTGAATAGAGTCGAGCAAATCCAACGGGCACGCTTGCGGATTCCAGCCCAAGATGAGCTGCTTGCCTGGACACTGTTGCGGAACAGGTTAACGTAGAAACAACTCGACCAGTTTGCTTGCGGTTTTGTACAAGATGGCGAGTAATAAGCGGGATAAGCTCGTGTGGACTAAGAAGTCGGCCGGTTTCATCTACAGCAGCTGCACGGTCTCCGTCGCAATCAACCAAGAGGCCCAGCTGTGCATGGCGACTTACCACCATCGAAGAGCACTCATCGGCCCAAGGATCTGCTGGCTGTGGGTGGATGCCGCCAAAATCCCTGACAGGACCTTGATGCATTTGATGGACAACGCATCCCGCAGATGAAAGCACGTCGGCAAGAAGGTCTGTTGCCGCACCATACATAGGGTCAACTACCACGCTAGGACACAGCTCCTTGATAACAGGCACATTAATCTGATCAAGAAGTGCACGCTTATAAGGCGTCACAATATCTGTTGTGGTAAAAGTTCCACGCTGGTCTGTTGGCTCCAGCGGTGTTGCAGATTCTACGCGCTGAAGAAAATCACGCGAAACTGGGCCACCGTTAGCAGCACGAATAATCATGCCGCAATATTCGCAGGAAAGCTCGGTTGCAGAAATGATAAGGCCACCAGCTACATTTTTATGCTGCGCACAAGCCCAGCAAATAGATGGCGTGGGGCAAAACGTCTCGGAAACGCGCACGTCAAGGCCAAAGGAGGCCAGTGTTGCTGCAGCCTCAAGGGCGGACGAATCTGCCTCGAAGCGCGTGTCAAAACCGACAAACACAATGCCGCCAGGCAACTCCTGTGACCAAACAGTACCAAGGGCTTCTGCAAGTCTAACTACATTATCCCTGGTAAAGCTTTTGTCATAGCGGGCTTGCCAGCCATCGCTGCCAAAACGGAGTATGTCAGGTCTTTTATCCAATGCGGTTGGCATAGCTGCCGAGCGCCTCTTTAAATGCTGCTGCAGAACTCTGGTCAGAGAGTGCCATGCGTGCATTAGTTGCTGCCCAAGCTGCGGGAGTGCCGGTATCGCAGCCCTCTTCCGCGTCAATTACCAGCGCATACATCTCTTCCTCAGCAAGCAGACGCTCCATTGCATCTGTCAGCTGAATCTCGTTGCCAGCACCAGGACCCTGAGTTGCCAGGAGCTCCATAATCTTTGGAGAAAGCAGGTAACGGCCAACAATAAACAGGTGAGAAGGTGCGTCCTCTGGACGGGGCTTCTCGACAAGGCCTGTTACCTTCCAAATAGCACCCTCGCCCTCAGAGTTATCTGAAGGAGAAGAGATGCACTCACCTGCGATAATACCGTAGCGATTCACCTGATCTGCAGGAACTGGAGCAACTGCAATGACGGATGCGCCATTGTGCTGCTTGGAAATCTCTGCCATGCGGATGCACATCTGACGGTCTGGAACAAAGTAATCGCCGAGAAGTACAAAGAATGGCTGGTCACCTATACCGTCTGCAGCGCAAAGCACGGCATGGCCAAGGCCACGAGGATTGTCCTGATAGGTAAAGGAAACAGGAAGCGCAGAAGCTGCATGGATCTTCTCGGCAAGGTCTTGCTTTCCACGAGAAGAAAGGTCTGCTTCAAACTTCTGGTCTTCAGCAAAGTAGGTTTCAATCTGTGGCTTCTCGCGAGAATTGATGATGATTACCTCATCAACCTCTTCTGGCTCAAGAGCCTCTTCTACTACGTACTGAATGACGGGCTTATCCAAAACAGGCAACAGCTCTTTAGGGGTTACCTTTGTTGCAGGTAGAAAACGCGTACCTAGGCCTGCTGCTGGGATAATTGCCTTCATGTGTTTACCTTTCACCTGTGAGCCCTGTTGGCTCTGCACACCTAACGTGCGCTTGTAAGAATGACGGTTTTGCCGCCGATAAACTCAAATGACAGGCGCTTTTGTACGTACCTAGCTTGCATAAGCGCCAGGTTACGTTACTTGCTTGGAATCTCAATTCCACGCTTCTCAAGGAATTCAATGAGCTTGGCCAGCGTGTCTACAGAAAGTGAGTGCTCCATAAGGCAAGCCTCTGCATCTGCAGTCTCTGTGTCTACGCCCAAATCCTCCTCAAGGAAGGTGCGAAGCGCACGGTGAGCACGCCATGTGGTACGGGCGTTTGCCTCGCCTTCTTTGGTCAGCGTGACACGACCATAACGGCTCTGCTCAACCATGTCCTGTTCTTTAAGCTGAGAAAGCGCCTTATTGACGCTTGCCTTGGATACATCAAGGCACTCAGCAATATCAACGGAGCGGACGCTCTTATCGTCATCTGGTTGCTCAAGTGCAATGCGATAAATTGCCTCGAGATAGTCCTCGCCGGCTTTTGTCAGTGTGTGGTCGTTTTGTACGTTATCGTTGGCCATAACTCTCCTCCGACGACTGATTGACAGTCTTTTTTATGCAAAATCAGTTGCGCTACGCAACGAAACTATTTCTAACACTTGCATGATACCCAAAAACGACGCTTAGGTTTACTGGCGAGAAGAGCTGTTTGAAGATTCTGAGGACTCTTCTGAGCTTTTCTCGGCAGCCTCAGCATTTGCCTCGGCATCTGTTTGACTATTTAAGCTAGACGGATCGTCTCCTGCTTCAATCACTTTCATCATCTTTGCAAGTGCATCTTTGTCTGCAATAACATACGACTGGCCATCAATTTCTGTTCCCTCAGATGGTACATATGCCGTATAGATATCCTTGTCAGTGTTCATGCCAATCATCTGAGTACCCAGAGAAATAATGTCTGAGACAGAGAGGTCAGTGATGACCATGCTTGCCGTTGAATTGACGATATTTGCAATGGCTACAGGGTCTCCGGTATTCAAAATCTGAGCAATCATAGCTTTAATGAAGGTCCTCTGATGACGCATGCGGGTGTAATCGCTGTCTGCAAATGCATAGCGAACACGAGTAAAGAAGAGTGCCTGAGCGCCGTTCAGCTTCTGAACGCCAGGATAGAGCTCAACAACGTCGCTGAAGTTCTCTGTATCACGCATGTACTGCTCAACGTTTACGGTTACGCCACCAAGAGCATCTGTAATGCCTGCAAGACCATCGAAGTTGACCTCTGCATAGTGAGCAATATGTACGCCGCACAGTTCGTTTACGACTTGTACCATGCCATTTGCACCGTCGTAATAATGGACGGCGTTAATCTTCATGTAGGAGCCCTTCCACAAAACACGGGTGTCTCGTGGAATAGAAAGCATGGTCACACGTTTGTGG
>JABZHK010000042.1:0-8305 GCA_015258885.1 Atopobium sp. | reverse complement strand
CTGCAAGTTTGTCCGCACACGACGCTGTCGCCGTACAAAAAACCGGTGTCCACCTGCGTGAACACCGGTCTGACCTGCATGTTATGTGGATCTTCCAGCTCGCGCTCGCGCCCGTGCTACCCCTTGAACCAGCGGTTGGGCTGCTCGTAAGAGGGGCAGATGTCGCTCATGGGACAGCCGACGCACTTGGGGTTGCGAGCGGTACAGGTTTCTCGCCCAAAGTGAATCCACTCTTCGTTGACATCTTTCCAGAGTTCGTGGGGGAGAAGTGCGAGCAGGTCTTTCTCGGCAGCCAGCGGCGTAGAAGCCGAGCTCAGGCGCATGCGCTTGGAGATCCTGTACACGTGCGTGTCCACCGCGATGCCGTCGACCACGTCAAACATCTTGTTGAGCACGATGTTTGCAGTCTTTCGACCGACGCCCGGGAGCGTGACCAGGTCTTCCATGGTGCCCGGCACTTCTCCTCCGTACTCCGTTAGCAGGATTTGCGCCGTTTCCACGCAGTGCTTGGCCTTTGCCCGCCAAAAGCCGATAGTCTGGATAACCTCTCCGACCTCGACGGCATTGGCGGCCGCCATGGATGGGGCATCTGGCCAGCGGCGGAACAGCTCGGGCGTGACCTTATTTACGGCGGCGTCGGTAGTCTGCGCCGAAAGCATAACGCTGATGAGCAGGGTAAACGCGTCGTGGTAATCCAGCGCGCTCTGGACGCTTGGATAGAGCTCGTGCATGCGTCGGCACAGCTCAATGCCGCGTTCTACCTTGACTTTCTTTGATTCTCTGGGCATAACCTCTCCTCAATTCCTTCTATGTGTACCCAGTATGTAGTTACGTTATCACGTGAGGCGAGAATAGCAAAATAGCTGCATAACAGCTACAATAACAGCCCAATTGAAAAGTTATCAAACCTGTTCGTGGGACGTCGCGGCAAGCGCACGGCACGGCCGCACGATGCGCCTCGTCCAGTAAGGTTTGGTGTAACCCGCATGTGTTTGCATGTGGGTTTAGCGGCATGGCGGGAGACTGTGTGTTTATCAATAGAGTTGCAGCTCAACTACTGAGCGCGCCCGAGCTAGAGAAGCTGAAGAGAGAGCTTTCGCGCGGATCAGACGCCACGCTGTCCCTCTCGCAAAGCGCTCGTCCGCTGATGCTGGCTGCACTTTGGGCGCAAAATCCCCGCCCATGCTTGCTGGTTGTCGCGGGCGAGGATGCCGCGGACCGCACAGCGCGCTCACTTGCAGCGTGGTTGGGAAACGACGCCGTGCTGCGCTATCCCAACCGCAAGGATCGCCCCTGGTCGGATACCACGCCAGACGACGCCCTTATTGGAGCTAGGTGCCGTGCCATCGCCAAGCTTTCCGCTGGCGAGAAGGTCATTGTAGTTGCAAGTGCTCATGCGCTGATGCGCAGAGTTCCCCCTGTTGGTTCGGGCTATTTTCTTCCTGCAACGTTTACCGTTGGCGACGACGTCCCCTTTGAGGACGTAGCTTCGCTGCTCGTCGGCATGGGATACGCCGATACAGGCGAGGTAGATGCTCCTGGCACCTTCCACATTCACGGCGATACGGTTGATATCTTCCCAGCTCAAGCTACAAGTCCTGTGCGCATTGAGTTCTTCGGAGATGAGATTGACCGCATCAGGCGCATGGTGGCAGCAACTGGACAGACTATCGGTGCCATTGATGAGGTTACCGTTGCCCCAGCTAGAGAGCTTGCGTTTACCAAAGAGACCATTCGCCGCGCAGAAGAGGCGCTCTATACGCGGGCGCAAGAAAACTCTGCACTCGCCGCTGACCTGGAGCTTATTCAGCGCGGAGCTCAGGCTCCTGCACTTGAGCGCTATCTTCCCGTGTTGTACGGAGGCACTGCCAGCCCGCTTGAGCATATCTCTTCAGAGACGCTGGTAGTTCTTGCGGAGCCACGCTCGCTGTTTGATGATTGCCAGCGTGCCTTTGACGAAATCTCTGCATCCGCAACAGCATCAAAAGTGAAACTAGATGGTCTGTATACAGATCCCAAGGCTATGGACTTTGGCTCGCAACAACGCTTGTCCTTCTCGTCACTTCTACGTACGGGAGCTGCGGTAACGTCGGAGCTCTCTGTGGTGCAGCCGTCTATTGCGGGTTCAGACACAAAGCTTTTGGGTCGCGTGAGGCAGCTGGTGCAAGACCGGGATGCCGTGGTATTTGCAGTGCCCGATCGTGCGGCGCGAGAACACCTCAAGTTGCTTTTCTCGGATGAGTCCATTCCGTTTGAGGAGTCGCTGGGTACGGCGCTTGAAAACGAGACTGATCAAAACGGTGCTTACGCGCCACTCAAGCGTGGTCGCGTCACGTTTACCGACGCACCTGTTCCTGCGGGAATCATTATCCCTACAGCTAATTTAGCAGTGCTTTCTGTCTCGGACTTGACGGCCAGAAGCGCTCGCAACAAGAAGCGTTCCAAACGTATTGACCCCACAACGGTGACATTCCCGTTTAAGCCGGGCGATTACGTTGTCCATGCAACGCACGGTATTGCGCACTTTACGGCCATTGTGCGCCAAGAAGTCGCAGGTAGAGAGCGTGATTACTTCCTGCTTGAGTACGCCAATGACGATAAACTCTATGTGCCTCTGGAGCAGGTTGACCGCATCACGCGCTATGTGGGACCCGACGGCAACAATCCGCGCCTGACCAGGCTTAACACGGCAGATTGGTCGCGCGCCACTAACAAGGCAAGAAAGTCCGCCAAGAAACTGGCGTTTGACCTGGTAGATCTCTACACGCGTCGCGCTTCGGTGCCGGGCTATGCGTTCTCGCTGGACACTCCTGCTCAGGAGGAGATGGAGTCCAGCTTCCCATATCAGTTGACGCCGGACCAAGAAAGCGCTGTTGCAGACATTAAGCTGGACATGGAAGCACGCAAGCCTATGGACCGCCTGCTTTGCGGTGACGTGGGCTTTGGCAAAACAGAGGTGGCGCTGAGAGCTGCGTTTAAGGCGTGCCAGGACGCCCGCCAGGTTATGATTTTGTGCCCAACTACCATCTTGGCTCAGCAACACTACGAGACGTTTTTCTCGCGATTTGCTCCGTTTGATTTGAAGGTAAGCGTGCTTTCGCGTTTTGTCACGCCCGCTCAGCAGAAAAAAGCGCTTGAAGGGTTTGCGGACGGAACCGTAGATGTGCTGGTAGGAACACACAGACTGCTTTCTGCAGACGTGAATCCGCACGATTTGGGCCTGGTGATTATCGACGAGGAGCAGCGCTTTGGCGTGCAGCACAAAGAGCAGCTCAAAAACATGCGCGAGCAGGTAGACGTGCTGACGCTCTCGGCAACGCCTATTCCGCGCACCATGCAGATGGCCATGAGCGGTGTGCGTGACATGAGCCTGATTTTGACGCCGCCGCCTGGCAGAAAGCCTGTTCAGGTGATGGTGGGCGAGTACAACCCGGATCTTGTTTCCGCAGCTATTAGAAGTGAGCTGGAGCGAGAAGGTCAGGTGTACTACGTGTCCAACCGCGTGACCACTATTGATGAAGCGGTGGCTCGCGTGGAGGAGGCGGCGCCGGAAGCTCGCGTGGGCGTGGCTCACGGCCAGATGAGTGCTCGCGAGGTAGAAAACGTCATGCTCGCCTTCCAGGAGCACGAGATTGACGTTTTGGTAGCCACCACCATCATTGAGTCTGGCATTGACAACTCGCATACAAATACGCTGATTATCGAGGATTCCCAGCGCCTGGGACTGGCTCAGTTGTACCAGCTCAAGGGCCGTGTTGGTCGCGGTAGGCAGCAGGCATACGCGTACTTTATGTTCCCCGCGGAGCTACCGCTGACGGAAGAGGCAACCGAGCGTCTGACCGCAATCAATGAGTTCCAGGATCTGGGTAGCGGCATGCGCATAGCCATGCGCGACCTGGAGATTAGAGGCGCGGGCTCTCTTATGGGCGCTGAGCAGCACGGAAACCTTTCTAGCGTGGGCTTTGACCTCTTTACGCAGATGCTGGGCGAGGCGGTTGCCGAGGCTCGTGATGAGTCCGCTGAGCTTGAGCAGGCTGAGGTAACCATTAATCTACCTGCAGATTTCTACCTTGATGAGGACTATCTGCCAGAGGTTGACCGACGCGTTTTGGTGTATCGCCGACTTGCCGCAGCTACAGAGCTCTCCGATGTTGATGCGCTTCAGCAAGATACCGAGAATAGCTTTGGTGCCCTGCCGCTTGCGGGTAAGAACTTGTTTGATCGTGCTCGCGTGCGTATTCGTGCGCAGCGTTTGGGTGCAACGTCAGTGAGTCTGACAAATGGACGCCTGGTATATCTGGGTGTAGAAATTCCTCGCGAACAAGCCCTCAAGTTGAAGGGTCGCGGTGCTATTGTGTATCCAAAGACGCATAAACTGGCGTATCCGTTCCACCGAAATGAAGAACAGCTGATGCCCGCCGCCTTGGGAGTTCTGGAAGAGCTTGGTGGCGATGACGAGGTTGAGGAGTAAATATGAGCCAAACATCAGGTCAGACGTCACAGGACGCCACGGGATCCGCGCACGCTACGGGTGTCGCGCAGGACGCCACGAGCACCGTTGACACAATCTTCGCCGCACCACACCTCAGGTGGGGCGTTATTGGCTGCGGAGTCATTGCAAACCAGATGGCAGAGGCATTGGCTTCTGTTGGCAGAACCATCGACGGTGTAGCCAACAGAACGCAGGAGAAGGCCGTCGCGTTTGCACAAAAACACCACGTCAAGCGCGTGTATGACAGCATCGACGATCTTCTCGCCAGTGACGAGATTGACGCGGTGTACCTGACCACGCCTCACAGCACACACATCATCTACCTGCGCAAAGCGCTTCAGGCAGGCAAGCACGTTCTGTGCGAGAAGTCCATTACGCTCAACTCCGCCGAGCTTGCCGAGGCGCGTGAGCTGGCCTCTGCGCATGGCGTTCAGCTTATGGATGCCTGCACCATTTTGCATATGCCGCTGTACAAGGAGTTGCAACGACGCATTGACGCAGGCGATTTTGGTCGGGTCAACCTCATACAGGAGAATTTTGGCAGCTATAAGGAATACGACATGAAGAATCGCTTCTTCAATCCTAAGCTTGCTGGCGGCGCCCTTCTGGACATTGGCGTGTATTCGCTGACACTCGCTCGTCTTTTCCTGAAGAGCCAGCCTCATGACGTGCTCTCTATGATGAATCCGGCGCCTACCGGCGTTGACCAGACAGACGGCATTTTGCTCAGAAACGTCGAGGGCCAGATGGTTGTTCTGGCGCTGACGCTTCATTCTAAGCAGCCAAAGCGCGCCATGATTTCCGCTGATAAAGCCTTCATTGAGGTTATGGAGTACCCACGCGCGGACGTTGCCACTATCACGTGGACTGACGACGGCAAGCAGGAGAAAGTCCAGGTAGGACGCACGGCTGACGCGCTGGCGTACGTGCTGGCAGACCTGGAGGCCGCTGTTGCAGGAGACGCTTCTGCTCAGGCGCAGCTTGAGGTCTCAAAGGACGTTATGGAGCTCATGACTGGCCTGCGCAATGACTGGAATTTCCTGTATCCCGAGGAGCAATAAGCTACATGACATCTGACGAGAAGATCGCCCAGCTAGCAGCCGCAGTTGACGAAGAAACAAAGTCTCGTCCCGGAGCGCCGCAGACGCATCCGGAGTTCGACCGTCTGGTTAGAACCATCTGGCGACTTCGTCAGGAGGACGGCTGTCCTTGGGATAAGGAACAGACGCATCAGTCCATCTCAAAGAACATGATTGAGGAGGCCTACGAGGCGGTTGAGGCTATTGCTGAGGACTCTCCCGAACACCTTGAGGAGGAGCTTGGCGACGTGCTTGAACAGGTAGTTCTTCACTCGCAGATTGAAGCGGACAGCGGTGCCAGTGCGGGCAGTGGCGCACGCGATTGTGCAGCGGGTATGGCTGACGCGTGCAACCGTGCGGCGGGCTTCGACATCGACGATGTCTGCCGAGCGCTCAATCAGAAACTGGTACGCAGGCATCCGCACGTATTTGGGCCAGAAGCTGGCTCAACGTCGTCGGCTGCGGCTGTCTTGGACGTGTGGGAGAGCGTCAAAGCTGAGGAGCGCGCCAGTGCGGAAGATACCGTGCACACCGAGGGTCTTCTCGACTCGGTTCCACAGTCTTTACCTGCGCTTATGCAGGCCCAGAAGATCTCAAAACGCGCCGCAAAGATGGGCTTTGAGTGGGCGTCTGTCGCTGACGTGTGGGACAAGGTTGCCGAGGAACGCGCGGAGTTTGACGCTGAAGCGTCAGGAACGCAGCAGAAAACGGACGAGTTCGGCGACATTTTATTTGCGCTGATAAACGTTGCTCGTTGGGAAGGCGTTGACGCGGAAGAAGCGCTGATGAGCGCTTGCAGAAAGTTTCGCGCTCGCTGGTCGTACATGGAGAAAGCCGCTGCTAAGAGAGGCTTTTCTCTTGACGAGAAGCCAGAGCTCCAGGAAGATTTGTGGCAAGAGGCAAAACGTCATCTTGATGCGTAGATGAACTGTTCAAATTGCATCGTAAGACGCGCGGCTTGCCGCAGAACGATGACTTCTATTCGCTGAAACGATGAAATTCTAAACTGAGGCAGGGCTAGCGGCGCTGCCTCTGCCATAATAAAGATGTTGCAATTTGTTGCGACGCATCACCAAACAAACCAGAAATGAGATTCGTGATGAGTCAAGACACCACTAAAAAGAGTGGTACAAAAAGAAAAACAACGCCCACCAAGCGTTCCGTTGAGCCTCTTAAAGAGGTTACCGCGGAGCACGCCTCTGGTGCTCTCAAAATATTTTCAACTAAAAAGGCCGAGAAATCCCAGGTAGATAAGAAGTCTCAATCTGACTTAAAGGCTGTTGAGCCTGAAAAGCCCGCGACGGCTCAAAAAGACACTGCGGCTTCAAAAGACGCTTCTTCCCTGGAGAGTTCTACGGACACAAAGTCTAAAAGGACTGTTCAAGTTAAGAGAATCGATAGAACTCAGAGGTCAGACCGTGCCCAGAGATCTGAGCGCGGACAGGGTCCCGAGCGTACTCAGAAGGCTGAAAGAACCAATAAACCGCAGTTCAGCGTAGCTTCCTTGGTAGAACTTAAAGACAATGCACTTGATTTTGCGCGTAATCACACCAAGCTTGTTGTGTTTCTCGGCGTTGTAATCTTCCTGCTTGTTGGCTTGTATCCGCCAATTCGCGGCTACTACCACGCTGTTCGCGAGCATGACGAGTTGCTGCTAAATCAGCAGAAGCTTGAGGAAGATCAAAAACGTCTTGAGTCAGAGGTTCAGGGTCTGCAGACAAAAGAAGGCATCATAGACGAGGCTCATAAGCAGGGCTTGGTTTCTGGCGACGAGGAATCTGCACGCGTAGAGGGCCTTGATAAAAAGAAGGACGAGAATACCGTTCAGCATCCTGATTATCCTTGGTACATCAAGGTTGGGGACTTTGTTTTTGGATTTACACCAGGCGATTCCGGCAATACTGAGGCTCCTAAGAGCGCAAACTCTGACGATTCTACATCTGCACCAGCTCCTGGAGAGTCTCACGAGCAGAAGAACTCCGGAGAAGGCGGATCTTCTGAGGGGTCCGGCGCCGACAATTCAAAGTCTGATAGTGGGAACTCACACTAATGCTTCTAGCTGCCATTGATATTGGAACCGTAACTACTCGACTTGCGCTTGCGCAGGTAGAGGACGGTCGCGTCATTCGCATGGCCAAATACACCGAGATTGTCAATTTGGGCGAGGGCGTTGATACGACAAAGCGCCTGCTACCTGAGGCAATTCACCGTTGCGTTGGATGTGTTTCTTCCTATGTTGATCACGCGAGAAAAGAGGGCGCTGAGGCAGTTGTGTGCACGCTCACAAGTGCCGCTCGCGATGCAGAAAATGCTCCTGACCTGGGAATGGGCCTAGCATCGCTGGGACTTGAGCCTATGATTATTCCAGGTGAGATTGAAGGCGCACTCACTTTTTTGGGTGTCTCTCACGATTTTGAGAATCATCGCATTCTTGTTGCCGACAGCGGTGGCGGCTCAACTGAGCTGGTCGTTGGCACGCTGGTAGGTCAGCCTGCAGCCCAAGGTGTAGGTCAGAGTACAGGTCAGTCGGTCGATCAGCACGCAGGACAGCAGCTTGGAGGCCAGCAGCTTGGAGGGCAGCAGCTCGACATCAACTTTGTCGAGTCCGTTGAGCTTGGCTGCAGACGTCTGACTGAGCGCTTTAATCTGTCTTCGGATCACCCATCAGCTGAGGACATCGATGAGGCTCATAAAATGGCAGCTCAGATGATGTCTGAAGCTATCGGCCGAGCTC
>JABZHK010000041.1:0-8322 GCA_015258885.1 Atopobium sp. | reverse complement strand
GGGTATCCATAGCGCGACCATTACCCTCGGATACAATGCCCAAGAGCAGGTGTTCTGTTGCAATATAGCTTTGACCGTGGGTCATAGTTTCTCTGTACGCGTCCTCAAGCACGCGTTTTGCGCGAGGAGTAAACGGAATATGGCCGCCAGGAATAGGGTCTCCTGCGCCCGTGGTGAGCTCTTTTACAGTTGCTAGGGCCTCATCATACGAGACCTCCAGCTTAGCCAAAGCCTGAGCAGCAATGCCCTCCCCCTCTTTGATGAGAGCAAGTAGCAGGTGCTCGGTACCGACATACATCTGGCCAAGACCGCGAGCCTCGTCCTGAGCCAAGCTCATGACTTTACGCGCTCTGTCAGTGAATTTATCAAACATGTGCTGAAACCTCTCAAAACTCTCTTGATTTGGATAGGTATGTACCCAAAAGGTTAAACCCACAATCACAAGAAACCGGTACCCGTAAAAGTGCAGGTACCGGTTTTAATTGATGTGACTATCGTGTGAACACGAAGGATTTTAAGACAGGCGTGTCACAAACTTTCAAGTCTCATTGTGGGTATGTCGCGGGCGTTGAATTCGCAGTGCGCTCAAGCTCTTAGCGTTTCTCGGGCTTGAGCTGTGGGAAGAGAAGGACGTCGCGGATAGAAGGCTGATCGCAGAAGAGCATCATCATGCGGTCGATACCGTAGCCGATACCGCCCGCTGGTGGCATGCCGTACTCAAGTGCGCGGATGAAGTCGTAATCGTACTCCATAGCCTCTTCGTCACCCTGACGCTTAGCCTCCATCTGAGCAGCAAAGCGCTCCTCTTGGTCAACGGGGTCGTTGAGCTCGGAGTATGCGTTTGCGTACTCTGCGCCGCAGATAATGAGCTCAAAGCGGTCGGTCAAACGAGGATCATCTGCCTTACGCTTGGTGAGCGGAGAAACCTCTGCAGGATAATCGCAGACAAAGGTTGGGTTTACGATGCTCTTCTCGCCAAGCTCGTCGTAGATCTCAAACAGCAGCTTGCCGGCCTGCCACTCTGGATTCCACTCAATCTCATAGCGGTCCAGGACTGCGCGGAGCTTCTCGACAGGGGTATCAATGGAGAGCTCCTCGCCGGTGACCTCGGACGCAATCTCTGCCAGGGACGCGACGCGCCAGTTGCCGGATAGGTCAACCTCGGTGCCCTGGTAGGTGATGACCTCGTGGCCCTCCTCGCAGCCGCAAGCCTTGCGGGCAATCTCCTGGAAGAGGTTCTGGGAAAGCTCGCGCATGCCGGCCAGGTCAGAGTAGGCGGCGTATGCCTCCATAGAGGTGAACTCTGGGTTGTGCGTAAGGTCGGTGCCCTCATTTCTGAACTGACGACCAAGCTCGTAGACGCGCTCAAGACCGCCAACAAGCAGGCGCTTCAGTGGAAGCTCGGTTGCAATGCGCAGGTAGTTCTCGGTGTTCAGCGCGTTGTAGTGCGTGATGAACGGCTTTGCGTTTGCGCCGCCAAGAATCTCCTGGAGAACAGGGGTCTCAACCTCCATGTAACCGTCTGCCTCCATGAACTGGCGGATGATGGAGATGATCTGAGAACGCTTGCGGAATACGTCGCGGACCTCGGGGTTCATGATGAGGTCAACGTAGCGCTGGCGATAACGGACCTCACGGTCGGTGAGGCCGTGGAACTTCTCAGGCAGAGGACGCAGCGACTTAGAGAGAACCTCCAGCGAGGTAACTGCCAGGGAAAGCTGGCCGCGGCGCGTACGCATGATAGCGCCGGTTGCGCCGATGATGTCGCCAAGGTCGAGAAGACCCAGGAGCTCCCAGTTCTTCTCGTCAAGGTTGTTGATGCGGCAGAAGAGCTGAATCTGGCCGGTGTAGTCCTCTACCACGACAAACGCAATCTTGCCCTGGTTGCGGATGGCGCGGACGCGGCCAGCCACGGAATAGACTTCCTCGCCAGTCTGGCCGTCCTCGAGGTCAGCATAACGCTCCTCCAGCTCAGCGACGTGAGCGGTGACGGTTGATTTGATTGGGTATGGGTCAACGCCAGCATCAATGAGTGCCTGACGGCGAGCTTTGCGCTGAGCGCGCTCATCGTTGATGGAAGCCTCTGGGGTAGCCTCAGCTGCGTCGGCGGCGGTTGCAGCAGCGTTCTCAGCGCCGGCGGCGGTTGCGTCAGCGGCGGCCGAGCTACCAGCGATGTTGTTCTCTACTTCGGACATGTATCCTCCACGTAAAACGCCCCGCGCCAGACGGACACGGGGCGACCAAAATCTTTTGTGCCAGTCTAGCGAGTAATAGAGGTAATGGTGTACTTCTTCACCTTGCCGTTTGGCGTGGTGAACTCAACCTCGTCGCCCTTCTTATGACCAATAAGAGCCTCGCCAGCTGGGGACTCGTTAGAGATCTTGTGCTCAAGGGAGTTTGTCTCAGTAGTACCAACAATTACATACTTAGTTGTCTTGCCTTTTGCATCAGCAAGCTCGACGGTTGTACCGATTGCAACGGTTACATTGCGCTTGCTGCCGCCCTCGACAACCTTTGCGACAGAGAGAATCTGACGAATCTCGTTGATGCGGGACTCGTTGTGAGACTGCTCTTCTTTTGCAGCATCATACTCGGAGTTCTCAGAAAGGTCGCCGAAACCACGAGCCTCTTTGATGCGCTCAACAATCTCGTCGTGCTTCTCGCCCTCACGATAAGCCAGCTCATCGACAAGCTTCTGACGGCCTTCTGGGGTAAGTACAATCTCTTTAGTAGTGTCCATCGTGTTCTTTCTGTTGATGGGTCAGTCGGTCTATACGCGTGAGATGGGGCTACTCAGCCTTTTTGGACTCTTCGTCCTCAACGACCTCAGCCTCTGGCTCCTTGGCTTCTTCCTTGGTCTCAGACTCCATGCCCTCACGAACGCTCTTGACGGTCTCGCCGACAGCCTTGCCGAGCTTTGGAAGGTTCTTAGGTCCAAAGAGGACCATAACAATGACAACAATAATCAGAAGCTCAGGAATACCAAGTCCTAAAATCATATAAACCCCCAGAAAATCTTTTCCTGTAAAAGCGTTCAGAAAAAACGCCGTATCGGCTAGTATAACCGAGGGAAACCTTACTAACAAGGAATTAACATGGTCTTACATGATTTTTGGACATTTTTTATCTGGTCGACCGTAGCGGTGCTTGCCGTTATTGGCATTTACCAGCTATTTCTGTTAATTCTGCGCGCTCGAGGCGTTTTTGTGACGCGTACCAAATTTGGCCTCACGATGATTTTTGACTCCGAGGACGCCGATGGCACGCCCATTAGGTTGCTCAACGTTAACGGCACCTTCCAGTCCGTGAGCTACATTGCTCCTGAGCTGCGCTTTGATCTCTGCGTCCACTATCACCGCATGATGGCGAAGGTTATTCAGCAGGTATCTGCTCGGGGTCACGTTGTAGTCATGGGCGGCGGAGGCTTCTCGCTGCCAAAGCACCTGGCTACACACATGAGCGGCGGCGTTATTGACGCGATTGAGATTGATCCAAAGATTGTCTCGCTTGCGCGCGAGCATTTCTTTTTGGACGAGGCTCTAGCTGCGGCTTCAAGCGAGCTGCGAGTCATCGAAGATGATGCGTGGAAAGTTCTGAAGAATGCAGAAGCCGGCAGTATTGACGTGCTGGTAAACGAAGTGTTTGCTGGTCGGAAGTCGCTTGGACCCCTGGGAACAGCGGCTGGCGCGCAAGTGGTTAAAGAAAAGCTTGCGTCTGGCGGAGTATATCTGGCCGATGTTCGCTGTCCACTAGAAGGCCGTGGATCTGCGCTGCTTTCGCAGGTCGCAGACGTGTTTGCGCACGAGTTTGCGCACGTCGCGTATGTGCCCGAGTGGCCCGATACTCCCAAAACCCCAGGTAATAACCTCTTAATTGCAACCGATGAAGATATCGCACTTCCCGAAGGCGCCGTTGTAGTGAAATAGCATCACTTTGAGGGCTGACCGCTATCCAGTTGGCCGAGCAACTTCCAATCACCCGAGGAAATTGCATATTCCACCTTGTTTATGCGGAGTTTTGTATCAAAAATATGACTCACCAAAATTTGACCCCTCTTTTGGGTAAAAAATCCGTTTAGTTGGAAGTCAAATCACGATCACGGAAATTCCTGACTTGCGTTTGCGCAGGTGACAAAAAGTGTCCAGATTTTGCTATTTTTATCCGTAACAAAACCGCAGGTAGATGGCTTGCATAAAAACTAGTCGCTACTGAATATTCCAACTAAACGGATTTTTTACCACTTGCATGACAAGCGCTCAGCAAAACCGCAGTTGGCATTAATCTGACTTACATTTCTCCGTTAAAACGATTCTTTCAAAAGAATTTGAAAACACGACTTTGGTATTTGAAAACACGACCTTGTCAGTTTGACTAAATTTATATATGCACTGGTGAACATATATGTTTAGCAAGAAATTTTTTCAAAAAAGAAGGGGATTTCTTCTAATTCTCGTACATTCATAACAGAATATGGGTATTGTTATCTCAGATAGAAACCATATTCTATCTGCGCCAAATACGGCAATTATTACAGCTGATGCACTAAGGAGGCATCATGAAGACGGGTTTTGAACTACTGAATGATCCATTTTTGAACAAGGGAACCGCTTTTACGCAGGAGGAGCGTCAGAAGTATGGCCTGGTAGGACTTCTACCTCCAAACATTCAGACCATCGAGGAGCAAGCTGAGCAGGCATATGTGCTTTTCCAGCAATATCCTGACCTTGAGACAAAGCGTCACTATCTCATGAGGCTTTTCTCCGAGAATCGCACGCTGTTCTACAACCTGTTCTCCAAGCACGTTGAAGAGTTCATGCCTATTGTCTACGACCCAACTATTGCTCCAGATATTGAGCAGTACTCCCAGCGCTATGTCGATCCACAGTATGCATGCTTCCTGTCAGTTGATCATCCTGAGGACCTTGAAACCTCGCTGAAGAACGCAGCCGCAGGTAGAGACATCGACCTGATCGTCGTCACCGATGCAGAAGCAATCCTGGGTATTGGCGACTGGGGCACCAATGGCGTCGAAATTTCCGTTGGTAAACTCATGGTTTACACCGCCGCAGCTGGTGTTGACCCTAACCGCATCATGCCTGTTGTCATTGATGCTGGCACCAATCGCCAGGAACTTCTCGATGACCCACTATACCTGGGCGAACGCCACAAGCGCGTTAATGAAGATCGCTATAACGCATTCATTGACAACTTTGTAACCACCGTCGAGAAGCTCTTCCCTAATCTCTACCTGCACTTCGAGGACTTCGGCCGCTCGCACGCTGCAGCAATCCTGGACCGCTACAAGAACACCTACCCTGTCTTCAACGACGACGTCGAGGGCACTGGTATTGTTACCCTTGCAGGCATCCTCGGTGGCCTCAATATTTCTGGCGAGAAACTCGTCGACCAGGTATATCTCTGCTTTGGCGCAGGAACTGCTGGTTGCGGCATCGCTGAGCGTGTGCTTCAGGAATTTGTGGACCAGGGAATGGACCGTGAAGAGGCTCGTAAGCGCTTCTACCTGGTAGATCGTCAGGGCTTGCTCTTCGACGATATGGACAACCTCACTCCACAGCAGAAGCCATTTGCTCGCAAGCGTTCTGAGTTCGCAAACGCTGATGAACTCACCAACCTCGCAGCCGTTGTAAAGTCGGTCCACCCAACAATCATGGTTGGCACTTCTACCGTTCATGGAGCGTTCACCGAGGAGATCATTCGTGAAATGGCAGCTCATTGCGAGCGCCCAATGATTTTCCCTCTGTCCAACCCAACTAAACTTGCGGAGGCAACCGCCCAGGACCTGCTGACCTGGACAGACGGTCGCGCGCTTGTAGCCTGCGGAGTCCCCTCAGACGACGTCGAGCTCAACGGTGTAACTTACCAAATTGGTCAGGCTAACAACGCTCTGATTTACCCAGGCCTTGGACTTGGTGCACTTGCATCAAAGGCTCGCCTGCTCACAGACCAGATGATTTCCCTCGCAGCTCACTCGCTTGGCGGAATCGTCGACACCACAAAGCCTGGTGCGGCAATTCTTCCTCCAGTCTCCAAGATTACTGAGTTCTCCGAGCGTATTGCTGTTGGCGTTGCAGAGGAGGCAATTAGGCAGGGTCTGAACCGCGAGCCAATTGCCGATGCAAAAGAGGCAGTTGACGCCCTTAAGTGGTTCCCTGTCTACAAGGAGTTAGAGGCATAGTATGTCTGTCTTTTTGACATCATTACAGAATGTGCTGCCTATCATTTTGATTATTGTGCTTGGCTATATTCTTAGGAAGATCAACTGGCTCAATGAAACATTTGCTGGTCAGGCGTCAAAGCTCATCATGAATGTGGCACTTCCTGCATCAATTTTTGTAGCGGTCCTAAAAAACTTGTCCCTCAACCAGCTACTCCAGCTTGGTCCATCAGTGCTCATTGCTGCTGTTAGTTTTGCTTTGTCATATGTTGCAGGATTTTTGGTTATCAACGTTTTCCGCGTCCAGCCAGGTCGCCGAGGCTTGATGCTCAATACCTTTGCAAATGCCAACACCATCTTCATTGGTATGCCACTGAATCTTGCGCTTTTTGGCGAGCACGCTGTGCCGTACTTTTTGGTGTACTACATCATGAACACCATTTCTACCTGGGCAATTGGAATCTTCTTCATTTACGGTGATCCACTGCCAACAGAAAATGACGGCGAGAAAAACAGTGCAGTGGAGCACAAATTTAACATCAGCAAATTGTTGCCACCACCATTGATTGGTTTCTTGGTTGCCCTCGTTTTTCTCGTGTTCAGCATTCCTGTTCCAGCAGTTCTAAACACTGGCCTCACCTATTTAGGCAATCTGGTAACGCCACTTTCGCTGATTTACATTGGCATTATTTTGCAGGAGACAGGACTTTCAAGCATTCGAATTGATCGTGACACAGCAGTCACGCTCATTGGTAAATTTGTCATTGCCCCACTTATTATGGTCGGCGTAATTACAGCATTTACCGGCGTATTTGGTGCACAGAACGTTCTTGAAACGAGGACGTTTATCATCCAAGCTGCAGTTCCAGCACTGACCGTCCTGCCAATTTTGGCAAACGAAGGTAAGGCTGACGTCAAATTCGCAACTAACGTTGTTGCAACTTCAACAGTGCTTTTTGCGATTGTCATCCCTATCGTAATGACTATCATCGGCTAACTGGCGCTGTAAACAGCACTTTTACGCACAACAAAGCCTCTTCTCAATGGCGAGAAGAGGCTTTTTTCTTGTGGGTTTTTGCAGCGCGCAACCCCGGCGGCACGTTGGTCCAACGGTGCCTTAGTCCAGCAGCACGCCTTCAACTGCAGAAGCGGAGCCGTCGAGGACGTTACACTTTTGGATCTGGTGAACAAACCAAGTACGGAATGCCTTTTGGTCAACTCCCACGCATACAGTTGCGTTGGGTTTCTCGCCAAGGTATCCGGCCAGGTCAACAACGGTGCAGCCGCTTGTCAGAGCGCCCGCGCATTCGACGTCCACAAACACATCTTTGGTCTCAAACATCTGGGGCGCCAGCAGGTAGGCCACGGCCGTTGGATCGTACATGCTGAAGCCCTCCTCCTGGTAGTGGACGCGATAGTTGAGCAGCAGCTTGACCAGCATGTCTCCACTCTTGCCGGAGTTCTGGATGTTCTTGATGTCTTCGGGCATCACGCGAGCAGCGTCGCCCACCTCAAGGCCAACCATGGCCACGTGCACGCCGGATGCAAAGACAATCTTTGCCGCCTCGGGGTCAACGCCCACGTTGAACTCGGACATGACGCCAAGGTTTCCGCGGGTCAGAGCGCCGCCCATCATGACAATGCGGTCGATATGCTCCTTGACCTGTGGGTATGCTTTCAGCAGCAGCGCAATATTGGTCAGAGGTCCAAGCGTCACCAGCGTGGTTTTCTCACCAGCCGAAGCGCCTTCCATAATGACGCGACGCTGTGCCTCAAGTGCAGTTTCTTCAAGAAGACAGTCCGGCTGAATGCCGTCGAACTCGTAGCCCCTCATGCCAGATGCACCGTGGACGTCGCTTGCGTCCATAGGCTTTCTGAGCAGAGGCTCGGCAGCGCCGCGCGCAACAGGCACGTACTGGTTCCAGAATTTGAGCAGCTTAAGGGCATTGTTGGTAACGTTTTCGATACCAACATTTCCGCTGACAGTAGTAATAAGCTTGATATCCAGCGCCTTTGCGGCCAGGGCAAAACCCAGGGCGATGGCGTCGTCGATGCCAGGATCTGTGTCGATGATGACGCGCGTCTTAGTTGAAAGCGTTGTCATAAGTCTCCTTTGTACGTTTAAGCTGCGTGTATACTGTGTTTAA
>JABZHK010000040.1:0-8465 GCA_015258885.1 Atopobium sp. | reverse complement strand
TTCCTTTTGTAGTGTGGGCTGCAGAAGGTATGTATGTAGGACCCTTTGAAAGGGGTATCAATGGATATTGTTCTTGGTATTTGGAAATGGTTTGCGAGCAACTTCTTGACTCAGCCAGCCTATTTCATCGGTTTGATTGTTGCTATCGGCTACATTCTTCTTAAGAAGAAGTGGTACGACGTACTCGCTGGCTTCCTTAAGGCAGTCATTGGTTATCAGATCCTCCTGGTTGGTTCCGGCGGCCTGGTAACTGCATTCCGTCCAGTTCTTGTTGGACTTCAGGCTCGCTTCAACCTTTCTGCAATGGTCATTGACCCATACTTTGGCCAGAACGCAGTACAGGCAGGCATGGAGGCAGCTGACGCTCCTGCATTTATCGCAGGTCGTTCCTTCTCCTCCGTTATGCTTCTTCTGCTCTTCGCTTTCATTCTGAACATTGTTCTGGTTGCTTTTAAGAAGCAGACTAAGCTTCGCGCAATCTTTACTACTGGTCACGTCCAGGTTCAGCAGGCAGCAACTGCATTTTGGCTTATCCTCTTCTGCTTCCCACAGCTTAACGACGTTACCATCCTTGCAGTTATGACCGTTCTCCTTGGTCTTTACTGGGCAGTTGGCTCCAACCTTTGTATTGGACCTACCCAGGACCTTACTGAAGGCGCTGGCCTTACCATTGCTCACCAGCAGATGTTTGGTGTCTATTGCGCATCCAAGGCTTCCGAGTGGCTCTCCAAGCACTCCAAGAAGGAGTCTAAGCGCATTGAGGACATCGAGCTTCCAGGCTTCCTTAAGATCTTCAACGAGAACCTCGTTGCAACTGCAATTCTCATGACAGCATTCTTTGGTGTCATCCTTGCTGTTCTTGGCCAGGACTTCCTGCTTGAGAACAAGTTCATGAAGCCAGGTCAGGATTTCTTCTTCTACATCATGACCACTTCCTTCCAGTTTGCTGTTTACCTTTCCATCCTGCAGCTTGGTGTTCGTACCTTCGTTACTGAGCTCACCAACTCCTTCCAGGGTATTTCCAACAAGCTCCTCAAGGGTTCCGTCCCAGGCGTTGACTGCGCAGTCACCTACGGCTTTGGTTCTCCAAACGCAGTTACCCTCGGCTTCCTCATGGGTGCAGCTGGCCAGTTCCTGGCAATCGCAGCTCTGCTGCTTCTGAAGTCCCCAGTTGTTGTTATCGCAGGCTTTGTTCCACTGTTCTTCGATAACGCTACTATCGGCGTTTACGCAAACAACAAGGGCGGCCTCCGCGCAGTTCTTATCATGCCTTTCATCTCTGGTCTTCTCCAGGTCTTCGGTTCAGCTCTTATCGCTGGCTGGGTTGGCATGGCTGCATACGGTGGATACCTTGGTATGTGGGACTGGGCAGTTGTCTGGCCAATCATGACCGGCATCATGAAGTTCCTGTCCTACGCAGGCCTTGCAATTGTTGTTATCGCTCTTATTGCAATCCCACAGCTCCAGTACCGTGCAAACAAAGACACGTACTTCATGGAGGTTGAGGATTACCAGAAGTGCAAGGAAATCCGTGCACAGAAGGCCGCCGCAGCTAGTGCGGAAAGCAAGTAGCCCTCTTTCTTCCTACCCTGAGCAGACCCCCATCTGCTCAGGGTTATTAGTAATACTCGGCACATTGATTGATGCAGTATTTGCTTTAAATGCGAGCGTTGTAGCGCCCAAATGGGTACAAACACAATGTGTCCGTAATCAGTTTGTTTGATCGAAGGAGTCAACATGAACGCAAAGATTTTGGTCGCATGTGCAAACGGCGCAGGTACCTCCCTGATGATGAAGATGACCGCTGAGCGCGTCACTCAGAAGCTCAATATGGGCGTCGATAAGATTCACCACTGTGCACTTTCCGAGGGCGTAAGCTCTGCTCGTCAGTATGACATTGTTTTTGCACCACTTAACTTCCTGAATATGTACGAGGATGCTGCTAAGGCTGGCGTTACCGTCATTGGTCTGCGCAACGTTCTTTCTGATGCAGAGATGGAAGAGAAGCTCAAGGAAACCGGCGCTGCAGAGAAGTTTTCCGCATAGTTTAGGTTTCTAAAGAATCGAGCACTTTAATGACTTTTGAAAAGAAAATTCTTGCCGAGATGCCTAAGTGTTATGCACTTGGCATGTTTGAGGGAGAAGACACACCAAGCTTTTTAGCTGCTGTCGAGAAGGACGGTCCAATCCGTCGCTTTACGCTTGATGGTGAGCCTCTGGAGACTGTTGCTCCAGGCCCTGGCGGCGTCATGACCATTACACAGGTCCCTGGCAGGAAAGATCAGTTCCTCGCAACCCGCAAGTTCTTCTCGCCAAACTTTGGCGGAGACGACGCGGCAATTGCATCCTATACCAAGCAGGCAGACGGTTCTTGGTCTGAGCAGATTCTCTGCGACCTCCCTTATGTTCACCGTTTTGGCATCTTGAAGGCTGCTGACGGTCAGCTTTGGGTTCTCGCTTGCTCTATCAAGGGTGGAGCTGAGACGGGCATCAAGGATGATTGGCGCACCCCAGGTGCTGTTTGGGCCGCTCCTTTAAGCGATAACCTTGAGCAGTACACGGCAGACAACCAGCTTAAGCTGACTTGTGTTGCTAACTATCAGGTTCAGAACCACGGTTTCTGGACTGCACCTGATAAATCGTATGCTTTGATCTCAACCGCCGCAGGCGTGTTTAGATATGTGCCACCAACCACTCCTGAGGGTGCTTGGGATGTCACCTGCCTTCTGGTTCAGCCAACAAGCGATATTGTTGCTACAGACTTTGACGGCGATGGCAAGCTGGAGATCCTTACCTTCTCCAAGTTCCACGGTGACACGCTGGCAATTTGGCATGAGGGCCAGACTCGCGATTGCTATGAGCAGGTTTGGTGCGACCCACAGAAGCGCAGCTTCCTTCACGCGCTTTGGGCAGCAGACCTTAATGGCGAGAAGTGCGCAGTCATTGGCAACCGTAAAGATGGTCGCGACCTGTTGCTTGTTAGATACGTTGACGGTGAGTACACCGTAGACGTTATCGACCACGACCTCGGACCAGCAAACTGCATGGTGTATAGGCATGACGGCAGCGATTACATTGTTGCTGCATATCGTGAGACAGACCAGCTGGCTCTCTACAAAGTAGTGGAGTAGGGCTGCGTTTTGTAGCGAGCGCTCAGGATGAGCTTCTGAGCATGCAGGCAAAGTCCTGAGCGCCGCTCAAATTACCTGCATATGCATCAAAGTACTAGTCCTATGTTTTATAGAAAGGAGCGCGTAATGGCAGATTTGAAAGACGTCACACGCGACAGTTGGATTATGAGCACCTTCCCTGAGTGGGGAACTTGGCTCAACGAAGAGATTGACAATGCCGTAGTAGAGCCAGGCCAGGTTGAGATGTGGTGGCTCGGCTGCGTTGGTATTTGGTTTAAGACTCCTGGTGGAGCAAACGTTGCTGTCGACTTCTGGGCAGGCAATGGTAAGCGCACCCACGGTGACGGCCTCATGAAGCCTGGTCACCAGATGGCAAACATGGCTGGCGTTCGTAAGATGCAGCCAAACTTGCGTAACGTTCCTTTTGTTATTGATCCATTTGCTATCAAGAACCTTGACGCTGTTGTGGTAACTCACATTCACCAGGACCACATGTCCAAGGAGCTTGCAGCTCACGTTGTTAACAACAACATGACCACTACTGACGAGAATGGCAAAGAGATCCCAGTTCCCTTTATTGGTCCTAAGGATGCAGTTGACATTTGGGTTGGCTGGGGCGTTCCACGCGAGCAGTGCATTGTTGTTAAGCCTGGCGACCGTATCAAGGTTAAGGACATGGAGATCGTTGCATACGATTCCTTTGACCGCACCATCATCGTTACCACTACTGATACTTCTGAGAACCGTCCTGACCTCTGGGGTAAGTGCCCAATGGACATGGATGAGAAGGCAGTTAACTACCTCTTTGTCACCCCTGGTGGAAACATCTATCACTCCGGTGACTCTCACTACTCCATTTACTTTGCTAAGCACGGCAAAGACATCGCTCAGGAGTTTGGCGGCGTAGACGTCTGCTTTGGCGCTTTTGGCTGCAACCCAATTGGTATCCAGGACAAGATGGAAGCAACCGATATGCTCCGCATGGCTGAGGCGCTTCAGTCCAAGGTTGTTATCCCAATTCACCACGATGTTTGGACTAACTTCCAGGCAGACGTTCAGGAGATCAAGGTTCTTTGGGACATGCGTAAGGATCGCCTTGACTACAAGTTCCACCCATTCTTCTGGGAGGTCGGCGGCCACTACACCTATCCACAGGATAAGGACCGCTTTGCTTACCATCACGACCGTGGCTTCCATGATTGCTTCGATCACGAGCCAAACGTTCCATTCCGTAGCGTTCTCTAAGGAGCAGTCTCTATGATGCTTAAAGAGCTTCGTGATGAAGTGTATGAAGCAAACATGGACCTGCCAAAGCATGGCCTGGTAGTCTTTACCTGGGGTAATGCTTCTGGACTTGACCGTGAGCGCGGCCTGTTTGTTATCAAGCCATCGGGCGTCTCCTATGAGGAGCTGAGCCCAGAGAATCTGGTCATCTGCGACCTAGACGGCAACGTTGTTGAGGGTGAGATGAACCCATCTTCCGATACTCCAACTCATGCATGCTTGTATCGTGCATGGGGCGATAAGATCGGCGGAATTGTTCACACTCACTCAACCCACGCTGTTTCTTGGGCACAGGCAGGACGCTCTATTCCTTGCTATGGAACCACACATGCAGACTATTTCTACGGAGATATTCCTTGCGTGCGCAGCCTTACCAAGGACGAGGTAGAAAGTGCCTATGAGCTTGAGACCGGAAACGTTATTGTTGAGGGCTTTGCTAACTTGGACCCCATTGCGGTTCCTGGAACGCTCCTTCACAACCACGGTCCTTTCTCTTGGGGTAAAGACGCAATGGCTGCTGTGTATCACGCAGTAGTTATTGAGGAGGTTGCTAAGATGGCAACACTCACCGAGCTCAATAACCCTAAGGTTCAGGAGGCACCACAGTACCTTCAGGACAAGCACTACATGCGCAAGCATGGTCCAAATGCCTACTACGGACAGGGTAATCACTAAAGTCTGTTCAGTGAGTAGAATCTGTTTCAGTCAGGCGGTCTTTTTAAGGCCGCCTGTTTTTAAAAGGAGAAGATATGTCCAAGTATCAGCTAGGACTTTACGAGAAGGCCACTCCAACTGATCTTTCTTGGGAAGAGCGCCTCATCGTAGCAGGAGAGTCTGGCTTTGATTATGTTGAGATCTCCGTTGATGAGTCTGACGCTCGTCTTTCTCGCCTTGAGTGGACTGGTGAGGAGCGTGCAGCAGTTCGTCAGGCAATGGTAAACTCTGGCGTTCGCCTGGGCTCTATGTGCCTTTCTGGTCACCGTAAGTATCCTTTTGGTTCTCGCGATCAGGCTACTCGTGAGCGTGGCCTTGAGATTATGCAGAAGGCACTTGACCTTGCAGGCGACCTGGGACTTCATACCATTCAGCTTGCTGGCTATGACGTGTACTACGAGGACGGCGCAGAAGATACGCGTAAGTACTTTGAGGAGAATTTGGCAAAGGCTGTAGAAATGGCTGCTAAGGCGGGCATTGTTATGGGTTTTGAGACCATGGAGACTCCTTTTATGGATACGGTCGAGAAGGCCATGCACTACGTAAACCTTATTAACAGCCCTTACCTTGGTGTGTATCCCGACGCTGGCAACCTCACCAATGCATCGTTTATTTACGGCAACACCGTTGCTGACGATATTGCTCTTGGTGCAGGTCATATCTTTGCAGCTCACCTCAAGGAAACTGTTGCTGGTGCGTATCGTGAGATTCCATTCTCTACCGGCACCACTGACTACGAGGGAGCTCTCTCGCAGCTTGTTCCTCAGGGCGTCAGGCGCTTTGTTGCAGAGATGTGGTACACCGGCAACGAGAACTGGAAAGAAGATCTTGTCTTTGCTTCCACCTACGTTCGCAGCAAAATTGATAAGGCGTTTGAGGGGTAAACGGCCTTTTTGCACTTGTTTTGGGTTTCTCGTCACAGACGGTACATAAGAATCTGTACAATGTGGATGAGCTCTTTCTTAGTACGACGTACGTTTCCAAACTCGTTTAGGTTTGTACAGGAAAGGATTACACATGAAGTTCTTTATTGACACGGCAGATATCGATGAGATTTCTGAAGCTCTTAGCTGGGGCTGTTTAGCAGGTGTTACTACCAACCCATCGCTGTATGCAAAGATTGGCGGAAAGCTAGCCGACTTTGAGTCTCATATGGTTAAGATTGCTCAGCTTTGCGAGGGACTTCCTGTATCTGCTGAGTCAACAGCAACAACAACTGAGGGCATGATTGAAGAAGGCCGTCACCTGGCTTCTCTTGCTCCAAATATTGTTGTTAAGCTTCCTATCTGCGCAGAGAGTCTTGCTGCTACCCATCAGCTTGCTTCTGAGGGAATTCGCGTCAACATGACGCTGATTTTCTCGGCACCTCAAGCTCTTCTTGCGGCAAATGCTGGCGCCCGTTATATTTCTCCATTTGTTGGTCGCTTTGATGACATCGGCGAGGACGGCATTGAGCAGCTGGGAACCGTTGTTTCTTGCATTGAGAACTATGCATGGGATAAAAACGTTGATCACACCGTAGAGATTATTACGGCTTCTGTCCGTACGCCAAACCACGTAACACAGGCAGCTCTGCTTGGTGCTGACATTGCAACCGTTCCATTTGGTGCTCTAAAGAAGTGCCTGAAGCACCCTCTGACCGACGCCGGTCTTAAGTCTTTTGAGGCAGACTGGGAAAAGGTTAAGGCTCAGCAATAAATAGTGATTGTGGTACGCCCAGCTTAGGTTGGGCGTACTTGTTTTGAGAGGATGAGAATGGGAACATCTGCATTACCCGAGCGCAACCTCACCGATGATGAGCTCAAGCTTGCAGCTAATACGCTGAGGCGCGATGTCATTGACATGCTCGAGAAAAGCAAGTCAGGTCATCCCGGTGGCTCACTGAGTGCGGCAGATATTGTGGCCACACTGTTCTTCTCGGGAGTGATGAAGTATAACCACAACAACCCAGAGGACCATACCGAGGATAGGTTCTTCCTGTCCAAGGGTCACGTGGCTCCTGTGCTGTATGCTGCCTACCACCTGCTTGATTGGCTCCACGACGAGGATATGGTTACCCTCCGTCAGCTTGGCAGTCGCTTGCAGGGTCACCCAGATTGCCACGCATGTCCTGGCATTGAAGTTTGCTCCGGCTCTCTTGGTCAGGGTCTCTCGGTAGCTGCAGGATGCGCTCTGGGACTTTCTATGGACGCTCTGGCAAGCGGCGAGCGCGCCAAGAAGGTATTTGTCCTTCTGGGAGACGGCGAGCTGCAGGAGGGCTCTAACTGGGAGGCATGCATGTTTGCTGCTCACCAGAAGCTGGATAACCTCATTGCTATTGTGGACCTCAATAACCTGCAGATTGACGGCCACGTTACTGACGTGTGCTCTCTTGGCGATATTGACGAGAAGTTCCGTTCTTTTGGCTGGAATGTACTGCGCGTTAACGGTAACGAGGTCGCTGAGGTACGCCAGGCTCTTCTCGCCGCACGAGATGGTCGCGAGGCAGGAAACACGGCTCCTACCGTGGTCATTTGCCAGACCGTTAAGGGCAAGGGCGTCTCGTTTATGGAGGACAAAGCTTCCTGGCACGGAAACGCTCCTTCGGCCGAGCAGGCTGACCTTGCGCGAGAAGAACTTGATGCAGCTAGAGAGCTTCTTTTGATTGATCTTCAAGGTGAAGGTAAGGAGGTTGCCAATGTCTAGAGCAACTCGTGAGGCATATGGTCAGACTCTTGTTGAGCTGGTAAATGAGGGTCACGACATCGTTGCTGTTGACGCAGACCTTGCTGGCTCCACCAAGCTTGCCGACCTCCAGAAAGCTTTCCCGCAGCGTATGGTTGACGTGGGAATTGCTGAGCAGAACATGGTAGGCGTTGCATCAGGACTTTCGCTTACCGGACGCACCGTGTTTACCGGCTCGTTTGCTGTGTTTGCAACTGGCCGCGCTTACGACCAGATTAGAAACACCGTCTGCGATTCCGGCCTCAACGTGAAGATTTGCCCAACGCACGCAGGCATTACAGTAGGAGAGGACGGCGCTACCCACCAGTCCCTCGAGGACATTGGCATGATGCGCGCACTGCCTCAGATGCGCGTGCTTGTTCCTGCGGATTACAACGCTACCAAGGCAGCGCTCAGGCTTGCTGCCGAGGCTGATGGCCCCTTCTACGTGCGCATGGGTCGCCACAAGGTTGCCGACATCTACGACGAGTCCTTCAAGGGTGGTCTGCCTTTTGCAAACGTCCTGCGTGAGGGCACTGACGTTACGATTGCTGCCTGCGGCGTTGAGGTTGCTCAGGCACTTGCAGCTGCAGATTTGCTGGCAGAGGAGAAGATCTCTGCCGAGGTCATTGA
>JABZHK010000003.1:0-23005 GCA_015258885.1 Atopobium sp. | reverse complement strand
ACCGGTTGAAATCATGATCAGAATCATCTTCTGAGCAGTACCGGACTTAAGACGTGTAGAGCCTGTGAGCACCTCAGGTCCACAAGAAGGCTCAATGGCAAGCTCTGCCTCTTTACCCACTTCAGAACCCTTATTGCAGGCAATAGCAACAGTCTTGCAGCCCAAAGAACGAGCATAGCGCAGGCCGCCAATAACGTAAGGTGTGCGGCCACTAGCTGCAATTCCAATAGCAATATCGTTCTTGTTCAGACCAATCTTCTTGAACTCTTCTTCGCAAAGCTCAAGAGAATCTTCTGCGCCTTCAACTGCACGTACAAAGGCCTTCTCGCCACCGGCGATAAGACCAACAACCACGTCAGGAGAAACGCCAAAAGTAGGCGGACACTCAACCGCGTCTAAAACACCCAGACGGCCTGAGGTTCCAGCGCCAAAGTAGACAATCCTGCCGCCAGCTTCTAGCGAGGAAACTGCCCACTCAACTGCCTGTGCTACCTGGGGAAGAACCTCTTTTACACCAGCTACCACGTTGAGATCTTCCTGGTTCATAACGCTGACCAGCTCAAGCGGGGTCATCTGATCCAGGTCCATGGTGTTGGGGTTTCTTGTCTCGGTGACAAGTTTTGTCAAATCAATCACGTTTCCACCTTCTGTGTTGTGATTTTTACGCAATAACGTCGTTGGCTGTACCAGGCAAATCTTGGTCAGAAGAAAGCGTGTTAACGCGTTCAGCTGAATCCAACTTGCCAATATAGTTTGTCGAGAAACGCTTAACGCTCTTCTCGTAATTTCTATTTACATAGGCTGCAAAGAGCGCATCTACAACGTTGAGCTGGGCAATTCTTGAAGACATGGCGCCGCTTCTCATGATGTGCTCTGTTTCTGCAACGCCTAAAACGTAGTCGGAACGGTGAATGAGCTCTGAATCAATGCCGCCGCGGGTAATGGCAACCACCTTGGCGCCGTTTGCCTTTGCAATCCAGGCACACTCAATGGCTTCTCGCGTAAGGCCTGAGTAGCTGACCACAATAGCAAGATCTTCTCGCCCCATGTTTTTAGCGTAGAGCATCTGAGAGTGGTAATCGTCACTCAAATTGCAGTTGATGTTAAGGCGCATAAGTTTGAGCTGCAGATCTCTTGCAACCAGAAGCGAAGCTCCCATGCCAAAGAGGCAGATGGAATGAGCTTGCATCATGAGTGAAACAACTGAGTCAACAACCTGAGCATCAAGTAATTGCCTGGTAAGCTCCAGCGAAGAAATGTTCTTTGCCGTAACTTTTTCGATGATCACATCAGTGGTGTCACCTGCGATAACGCCGCCGACAGCAATATCGTTGCTTTTGTTACTTACTGCCAGTTCGTAAATGAGCGCCTGCTGGAACTCTTTATAGCCACCGCAGCCAAGCTTCTTGCAAAGCCTGACAACCGTTGATGCAGATGTATACGTTTGAGCTGCTAGTTTATGGATTGATTGACCAACTGCCGCCTCTGGATCCGACAGAATATAGTCGACTATATCGCGTTCAGCTGAACTAGCATTCTTGCGATACTCTTCCAGACGTAGACGAACACCTCTCACACAATCACCTCCGGCCGTCCAGTTGACTAAAACGTTTGACTATATTGTTTCACGATGCCATAAAAATTTCATCTGTAAAGTAGGCAGTGCCGTAAACGGTAGTATTGCGTGCGCAAGTGCGAGCGCGCTCCCTGTGCGTTGCATGCACGACTACTCATGTTCTCCCAGCATAATGCGGGGACAATTGTCACAAAAACTGAGCCTTATTTTAGGTACGTTACTATCACTTCATAAAAACTTTTACTATCGAGTAGACATTTGACCACGTAAAACCTGATTAAAATATTTCATCTTTGCCTAAAAAATTCAAATTTAGATACCATTGACAGCTTTTTTGATACCACTCGCAGTACGTTAACGTACCCATTATTTCATCTTGGACAAACTAGCTGCAATTTTGATGAAACGCACGTCATCATAAGCGCAAATTATCTCAGCCAATTGAGATAGCAGGTGTTTCACCTAAGGCAAAACCGAAGGAGACGATATGCGCACCAACGAAGATTTGCACCAGAATCAAAACGCTCACTCTGAGCACTCATCTAACGCAGGCTCCCCTGCTGGACAGACCAGAAGGCAATTTCTGAGCAGAAGTGCTCTTGGTCTAGCCGCTCTAGCAGGTCTTGGCCTTACCGCCTGCCAGACAAAGGGTGGCGCAACTGCTGCTAAGGGCACCGCAAAGAAAGTTGACTCCGTAGACGGAACCTTCCAGTACGAGAAGGTCTTCCCTGTTCTCAACGACAACGAGGCCTTTGACGACTCTCTTGTTACCAACCAGCTCAACAGCTTTGTTTGCTTTGCTGGTCAGGGCACCGTCTATGTAAAGAGCTCCGAGCCTCAGAGCTTTGCACTCTTTGTAAACGGTCACCAAGTTCCAACCGACAAGCTTGACGGCTCTTCCTGGAACCAGATTGACATCTCTGACGTAACTGTCAACGGCGATAACCGCCTGCAGGTCAGCACTGTTAAAGAGACTCAGGCAACCTTTGAGGTCAAGATTGGCTACCCAACCCTTATTGACGGCACCAAAGACTACGCCGACAACGACAACTTTAAGCTAATTGACCAGATCATCAACGCAGAGATTGCCAACGGCTTTACCTCTGCTCAGCTGGTTGTTACCAGGTACGGCAAGATTATCAAGAAGACTAACTACGGCAACGTCAATTCTTACAACAAGGACGGCTCTCGCATCAAAGACGGCAAGGCTGTTGACGACAACACCCTCTATGACCTGGCCTCTAACACAAAGATGTATGCCACTAACCTGGCAATTGAGAAGCTGGTTACCGACGGTCAGCTGGACGTTTCCAAGAAGGTTCAGGAGTACATTCCAGACTTCAAGGACCAGGAGGGCGATAAGATCCTGGGTAAGAACGAGCTTACCGTTCGCGAGATTCTTGAGCACCAGGCTGGATTCCCACCAGATCCTCAGTACCACAACCGCAACTACAACCCAGAGAAGCCTGACGATCCACAGCCAAACGCAAACCAGAAGCTGTACTCTCAGAATCGCGACGAGATTCTGCAGAAGATTATCGAGACTCCTCTGCAATACGTTCCGGGCACTAAGACTGCCTATTCCGACGTAGACTACATGCTTCTTGGTTTTATCATCGAGAAGATCACCAATAAGCGCCTTGACCAGTACGTTAAGGAAGCTCTCTATGAGCCACTGGGACTCAAGAACGTCACGTTCAACCCACTGGACAACGGCTTCAAGGCTGATGGAATCGCAGCTACCGAGCTTAACGGTAACACTCGTGACGGCCTGATTACCTTTGACAACATGCGTACCGATACCATTCAAGGTACGGTCCATGACGAGAAGGCCTACTACGCCATGGGTGGAATCTCTGGTCACGCTGGTCTGTTTGCAAACGCCTCCGACCTGGCTGTTCTTGTCCAGACCGTTATGAACCGTGGTGGCTACGGCAACACCATGCTCTTCAGCGAGGACGTTCACGACCAGTTCATCAAGCCAAAGGACACCAACGTCACCTACGGTTTGGGCTGGAGGCGTAAGGGTCACATTGGCTACCAGTGGGCCTTCTCGCCAATTGCAAACGCTGCAACCGTTGGCCACACCGGCTGGACCGGCACACTTACCGTCATTGACGTCTACAACAACACCAGCTTGGTGCTGCTCACTAACACCAAGAACTCGCCTGTCATTGACAACAAGGTCAACCCTAACGACTTTGTGGGTAACCACTTCCTGACCGGTGGCTACGGAGTTGTTTCTACGCTGGCATTTGATGGCCTTGACGACGCAAACGCCGAGGGCAACAACGCCAAGCTCATGGACATGGTTATTGCCAAGTACAAGCTCATTCAGGCCGAGGCAGATTATCAGACTGACCCCGATAAGGCTTCCCTGAAGGCACTGCTTGAAGTCTGCGACCAGAGGAAAGATTCCAAGGTTATCAAGGACTTCCAGGCAAGCGATCTGTACAAGACCATCTCGGAGTTTGTTGGTAAGTAAAGCTCGTGTAAACAAGCTGCGAAGCGGGAATAAACGCAGTACACGAACAAGGTACGATACACATCTTGTCTAGCAACGGCCCTCTCCTCCGTCTAGACACACCAAAGCCCGGATGCTATTGCGCGGCATCCGGGCTCTTTTTGTGCGCACGTGCGCGCACGCTGGGCTTTCGAGTGCGCGGGTCGGGCGCGCCATACGAGCCTGAAAAGTGCATGATGTCTGAGTAAGTTTACTCAGACATGGCGAGAAAAACCGGCATAACCACTCAGACATGGTGCGCTTTTCCGGCAAATTATTCAGACTTGATGAGAAAATCAGGCTCCATTGAAGGGCACCTTGGGAACGCCTCAAAGCCCGCCTAAAAAGTGCAAAGAATCTGTATTTGAGGCACAGATTCTTTTACAAAATCAGGCAAATCCACAGAATCTTTGATGCTTTTAGGCAAAAGTTACAGATTCTTTGCAGAAATCAGGCGCACAAGCAACCTTATGCAGCACGCCTTACAGTGCGGCGAGAAAATCCTCTGCTTGCTGGGCAATTGCCTCGTGAACCTCGGGTTCTGGCTCCCAAGTTCCCTCGGTCCAGGCGGTAACAGGAAGCGAGAAGCCATTGAACGGCTCAACCGGCTTGGTACGCAGGGCCAGGAACTGCTGCTTTACCACGGCGAGCGATCCTGCGACCTTGTTTCGGCCGCCAACACCACTTGCGATGACGACCTTGCCAGCGATGGCAGTCTCGGACTTCTTCTCGTAATCGGAAGTGAGCGGACGGCTCAGCCAGTCCAGCATGTTCTTAACGGTACCGGGGATGCTGTAGTTGTACTCCGGAGTAAAGAGCCACACGCCGTCGGCGGCCATGACGGCGTCCCTGACCTTCTGGACACCTTCAGGAGCTGGGAATTCTTCGTCCTGATTGAGCAGAGGGACGTCCAAAACGTCGACAACCTCAATCTCCGCCTTGCCCTCCAGTGCCTTTGCGGCAACCTGGCTCAGCGTTTTGTTGAACGAATTCTTACGACCGGAACCGATGATAAATACAATTTTCTTCATGAGCAGACCTCTCCGTGAATGCTGCGTGGATATAAAAATCATGCACGAGCAAACTCGCCCGTACATGATTCGTGTACCCAAATGTTAGTTCTCTAGTCGTATTTAGCGGCGGCCAGACGTATTTAACAGAATTCCAAGTTGCACTTAACAGCGGTCCAAGTCGCTCTTAACAAAAGTCCGAGAAATTCGTGCAGTTCTCAAGCGCTTTTACCACCTGTTCAAGACCTGCAAGGTCTTCTTGGGTAAATCGCGCCACGTTAGGGCTATCAATGTCCAGCACGCCAACTACCTGGTCATCCTTGAAAATAGGAACAACCACCTCAGAGTTTGATGCAGAGTCGCATGCAATATGTCCTGGGAACTGATGCACGTCCTCTACCAGCTGACTTGTCTTTGTTGCCGCGGCGGTACCGCACACTCCCCGTCCAAACGGAATGCGCACGCAGGCAACTTTGCCCTGGAACGGTCCTAGGCGCAGCTCGGGAGTGCGCAGCTCGTGGTCGCTCGGGGCTACGTCCGGCTCCGCACCCGGGGCCGCGTCCGGCTCCACGCCCGAACCCACGTCCGGCTCCGCACGCGTCACTGTCACAGAATCTACCAGGTAGAACCCCACCCAGTTAATGTCGTCGAGCGCGTCCCACAGCAGAGCAGCGGCGTTGGACAGTACCGGCAGCCAGTGAGCATCAACCTCGGCAAGCGAGACAATCTGTTTTGCAAGTAAACCGTAGTCTGTCATGGTTACTTCTCTGGCAAAATCTCAATCCAGCAGCCATCAGGGTCTGCGATAAAGTAGAGGCCCATCTTTGGGTTCTCCTTCACAATGCAGCCCATCTCCTCGTGAAGCGCGTGGAACGCATCAAAATCGTCGACGCGGAACGCAATGTGCGTGTCTTTTCCGCCGTTGTCGTAAGGCTCTACCCAACCACGGTTCCACGTAAGCTCCAGCTCAAAAGGAGACCAGTCGTTTACCAAAAACGTGTTGGTCCAAGAACCGTCCTCTGGTCCCTTAACACGGTCAACGCGGAATCCCAGAGCCTTCTTGTAGAACTCGACGGTTTTCTCGTTATCCAAAACATGGGTGCAGCGGTGAACAAATCGTGCCTGCATAAATCCTCCTTTGGTATCGAGAAACCCCGCTACTAGACGGGGTTTCTCGCCATATGAACTACATGCTGGTTGAGAGCTCGGTTAGCGCAGCTACGCGCCTAGTTGAGCTCCTGCTCAAGCTGATCGACAAGCTCGCCGAAGTACTTGAGCGCAGCGTTAACGGGGTCTGGAGTGGCCATGTCAACGCCAGCGCCGCGAAGCAGCTCAATTGGGGTCTTGGAGCAGCCGCCGGAGAGGTAGCCAATGTAGTCCTTGACCGCAGGCTCGCCCTCGGAAAGGATGCGCTGGGACAGGGCAATAGCTGCCGAGAAACCAATGCAGTACTGGTAGACATAGAAGTTGTAGTAGAAGTGAGGGATGCGCGACCACTCTAGCTTAATCTCTTCGTCCAGCTCAATGCCAGGTCCAAAGTACTCTGCGCAAAGCTTGCCGTAGCGCTCAGAGAGAACCTCGGCGTTCAGAGCCACACCGTCAGCGTTCATCTGGCTGATATCACGCTCAAACTCGGCAAACATGCACTGGCGATAGATGGTGCCACGGAAGCCCTCAAGGAAGTGGTTGAGGATGTACGCGTGGCGCGCAGGATCAGTCTCGTGCTCAAGCAGGTAGTGCGAAAGCAGCGCCTCGTTGCAGGTGGATGCAACCTCTGCAACAAAGATGGAGTAGTCAGAATAGGTAATCTCCTGATTATGGGACGAGAAATACGTGTGCAGGGAGTGGCCCATCTCGTGAATGAGGGTGTAGACGTCGTCAAGGCCGCCCTGGAAGTTGAGGAGCATAACGGGGTTCATGCCCTTGCCACCTGCGGAATAAGCACCAGAACGCTTACCTGGGGTTTCGTACACGTCAACCCAACGGCTCTCCAGACCCTTCTTGACCAGGCCGACGTACTCCTCGCCCATAGGTGCCAGCGCCTTAACAATAAGGTCGCAAGCCTCCTCGTAGGTGAACTTCATGTCAACGTCGTCAACAAGAGGAGTGTAGACGTCCCAGAAGTGCAGATCATCCAAGCCCATGACGCGCTTGCGCAGGTCAACGTACTTGTAGAACGCTGGGAAATTCTGGTGAACAGCATCAATGAGGTTGTTGTAGACCTCAACAGGAATTTCGTTCTCTGCAAGAGCAGCCTCAAGGGAGCTTGCATACTTTCTAGATGACGAGAAGAACTGCAGGTTCTTAACCTGGCTGGTCAGAATTGCAGCGGAAGTGTTACGGAACTCACCAAAGCGGCTGTAAAGCTGCTTGAATGCGGACTCACGCAGGACGCGATCAGCATCCATCAGCAGAGGAACAAATGAACCGCTGGTCAGCTTATGAGTCTTGCCCTCAGAGTCAACTGCGTCGTCAAAGGTAAGATCTGCATCGTCAAACATGGAGAAGATGTTGGTTGGCTGAACGGCAAGCTCTTCAGCGCGTGCCAGAAGAGCCTCTTCCTCAGCAGAGAGGGTGTGCTCGCGTTGGTTCAAGATCTTGTTGAGCTTACGACGATAGAACTCAAGAGCTGGAACCTCTGCATAGAACTTCTCGACAGACTCTGCTGGAATTGCAAGAAGCTCTGCGGCAAACCAAGAAGTTGCCTCGCCAACCTGGGTATATGCGCTGGTAGCATTTGCGACGTATGCCTGATACTTGGCTACGCGAGTATCCTCGTCACTCTTGCGCTCTGCGTAGTTGATAATCTTGTAGAGCAGAAGGTTCATCTGGTCCTCAAGCTGCAAAAACTCCAGAAGAGCCTGAGCGGAGGTAGAAATCTTGCCCTTGAACGCAAGCAGCTTTGGGCAATAAGCCTTAAGCTCCTCGAGTCCAGCCTCAAATGCCTCATCGCTGGGGAACATTGAGGACAGGTCCCACTTATATTTGCTGTCAATTTCTTCGCGAGACTCGTATGCCATGAGCCTTCCTTTCTTGACCGGGTCAGTATTTGCTGCTATTTAGTGTCCCACATACGCGCCAATTTCATGCTGATAACAGCAAAAAATGAACTCATTTGATACAAATCGTTAAACGGACGTGTTGCAATGCCTGAACTTCCCTGACGGCCTGCGACTATCCTATCTTCCACCCTTCCGCCTCGGCACGTGCCTCAACAAAGCGCCGGTACACACCTTCTTGCGCGAGAAGTTCCTCATGGGTCCCCCTCTGGACGACGGCACCATCCTCTACCACAAGGATCTGGTCGGCATGTTCGATAGTCGCAAGCCTGTGTGCTATGACCACCACGGTCTTCTCGCGCGTAAGTTCCGTAAGTGCCTGTTGAATAAGCTGTTCGTTCTCCGGATCGATTGAAGCCGTCGCCTCATCAAGCACCACGATAGGGGCATCCTTGAGCAACGCCCGGGCAATCGAGATGCGCTGGCGCTCTCCCCCGGAAAGGCTTGCGCCTCCCTCGCCCACAATCGTGTCATAACCGTTGGGCAGGGCGCTGATAAAATCGTGACACCGTGCGCGTTTGGCAGCTTCGACCACCTGCTCATGCGTTGCGCCGGCAGTCCCAAACGCAATGTTGGCCTCCAGGGTGTCATTGAACAGGTAGACATCTTGGAACACCATCGAGAAATTCCTCAACAGGCTGTCCACCGTGAATTCACGGACGTCGTGGCCGCCGACACACACCGCCCCGCTATCGACGTCGTAGAAGCGCGCCATAAGGCTGGATATCGTGGTCTTCCCTGAACCGCTTGGACCCACGATGGCGCAGGTCGTCCCCTGGGGTATGTCAAACGTGACGTCGTGGAGGACCTCTCGCTCCCCGTAGGAAAAGCAGACCTTGTCGAATCCGATGCCGTATGAGTCCAGTTTGACATCGCTGCCGTCGGCATCGATAAACTCGGCATCCTCAATGGCTTCGATGCGGTCAAGGGAATCACTGAGGTCGGCAAATATGTGGGCGGAGTCGGTCAGGCGCTCAATGGAGCCAAAGATTGTTGCCGAGAAGAGCGCGATACCGAAAAACTCCCACAACTGGAGACTCCCTGCGACAAGCGCAGAGACCGCCGCAACGACAAGGGTGACGGACGCCACCTCAAGTATGAGCTTATGGGTGACGTTAGGGGGCGTGTACCCAAGCTCGATGTCAATGCGAGCACGGCGAAGATCGTCAACCGAGGATGTATAAGGTCGCAGTACAGACCTATTCGTCCCGTATGATTTTGCCGTCCCAAGGCCACGGTACAGTTCGACGACTGCACCAGACAGGCGCTCTGTCGCCGTCTTGGCAGCAGGTGTGAGACGGGCTGCGGCCCGGTTCACGGCAATCAGGGTAAATGAGACCAGAAGGATCGCAAAGAGCGAGATCGCCCCACAAAGAGGGCTCGCCCTAAAAAGCCAGAGTGTGATGATGGCGGCCGAGACATACCCTTCCAGAGCCCCGTCGATCCGCCGTACTCCCTCAAGTTCGAGCATGTTGAGGTTGGTGGTGACGCCGGTAAGGATGTCGCCAATCTTCATCTGCTGGAAATACCCGAGGGGCACACGCTTGAGCACATCGCCGACGGCGAGGCGCTCGTCCGCCGCAGTCTCGTAGCCGACACTCTCTTGAATATGGGATTTGAGCACGGTAAATATGAACCTGATGACAACACAGGCCGCTATGGCGAGAAGAGAGACCCATATGAGCTGGGAGTCTATGGGCGCCTCCCCGCGTGCGTCTGCGACAAGGCTGCCAAGGACCCAAGCCGCTATGAACGTCGGTGAGGCGGTGGCAACGGCAATGACGACAGAAAGTAGAAAGCCTGCATAGACACGGCCTTTTCGACTGCCGACCCATGCCATAATACGTTTGAACGACCTGATCATCGTACGTCACCTTCCCTCTGGGACTCCCCGTGGGATTCCCCGTGAGATCTTCCATAAAGCTCCTCAGGAGATCCCCCGCTGGATTCCCCGTGAGATCCAGCCGCCCATGTACCGGCACCGATATGGGCACTCCACATCCGTGCATAGAGGGGGCACCTCTCGAGAAGTTCTTCATGGGTCCCCTGCGCAACGATGCGCCCATCATCAACTACACAGATGTTGTCCGCCGAGACGATCGTCGACAGGCGGTGTGCAATGACAATGAGCGTCTTTCCTTCCGCGAGACGGGCGACAGAACGCTGGATGTGTGCCTCGTTCTCGGGGTCTGCAAAGGCCGTGGCCTCGTCGAACACCACAACGGGTGCGTCCTTCAAGATTGCACGGGCGATGCAAATGCGTTGACGCTCCCCGCCGGAAAGTGCGTGACCCGCCTCTCCCGCAGGCGTATCCCAACCGTAAGGCAGGCGGTTGACGAACTCGTCGCAGCTTGCCGCGGCCGCCGCCGCGCCCACCTCATCGTCAGAAGCACCGGGCTTACCTAAGGCAACGTTCTCGCGCAAGGTCCCGTCAAGCAGGAAGTCGTCTTGAGACACGTAACTCACCAGCGAGGAGAGCTGGAAGAGAGGCATGTCCCTCACATCTGTGCCACCGATGGAGACGCCGCCCTCCCCGACATCCCAATGGCGGGCGATAAGCCGTGCCATCGTGGACTTGCCTGAACCGCTGGGGCCGACAAGTGCCGTAAACGTCCCGGCGGGCGCATCGAAGGAGATATCGTGGAGTACCTCGGTCTTCCCGTCGTAGGAGAAACGGACGTGGGAGAGGCGCACGCCATACCCATGTACCACAGCGGCTTCGGTGGGTTGGGAGAGCTCGGGGAGCTTGAGAAAGGCCTGTGCATCGGCAATGACATACGACATGAGGTTCATCTCGTTGAAACTCGTCCCCAAATAGGTGACGGGTATCACGATCGCCATCGCGAGGACACATGCAAGTGCAAACTGCGCCACAGTAAGGGACCCTCCCAGATAAAGCGCGATACCCATAGGCACCACACCTAAAAGCGTCGTCGGCAGGAGCGAGAGGGCAAGCCCCATCGACACCCTCGATCTCCTCATCCATGCCACCGTATAATCGCAAAAGCCCCGAACGGCCTGTGCAAACTTCTCGTAGGAACTTGTAGCTTGGTTGAATGCCTTGACCACACGGATGCCCTCGATATATTCGACCACAACGGAGTTGACGTGATCCTGCTCGGCCATATAGCCGCCGTACATCTTGTAATAACTCTGCATGCCAAGGGCCATCACCAGAAGGGTGATCGGCACGATGGCAACGGCCGCCAGTGCAAGGCGCCAGTCGATAAGGACAAGCCAGACGGCAATGGCGACGGCCAAAAGCATGTTGGCGGAGAGCTCCGGGACCATATGCGCAAGGGGAACTTCAATCTGCTCGATACGGTCGACGATGACGTCCTTGAGTTCACCGACAGAGGTCGCCTGTGCCGTTCCCAGCGAGGCACCCATGAGTCTCTCTGCAATATCATCGCGTAACCCGGCCAGGATCGTATAGGCGGCGATATGCGAATTCATAGTGGAGACGGCAAAGAGGAGCTGTTTGGCTAGATATCCTATGCCTGCAAGCGCGGCCCATCCAAACACGGCATCCCATGCAAATGTGCCCCCGACACTCACGACGACAAGATCGATGATCCGATAGACGGCATAAAACGGGACGAGGCCCGAGAAGACGCTTATGACCGATGCGGCCTCCGCGACTATCATGCGTCCCCGACAGTGCGATACATAGGAGAGCAAAGTCTTAAGCCAACCGGACGTATCTTTGTGCGTATGGTCGACAGACCTCGGGTTACCGCCTGTCTGGCCCTTTTGGTCCATCCGGCCCTTCTCGCCCGTCTGGCCGATTTGGCCCTTCTCATCTACCTGGGTTTTCTTGTCTACCATGACCTCACCCTCTCTTTCCCTCATGAAGCCTGTAGGCTGTCGGCGTCAACCCCATGGACCCTTTAAACGCCGCCGTAAACTTGGACGGACTGTCATACCCGACTATGCCGGCAATGTCTGCAATGGGGAGGTCTCCCGAAAGGAGCAGTTCGGAAGCCCTCTCCATCCGGCATGACTTAAGATAGCCATACGGCGGCATACCATAGACCCCCTTGAAGCAATCCTTGAACCCGGTCAGGGAGAGCCCCACTTCCTGCGCTAGTTCACGTACGGTATGCGCGACCGAAAGGTCGGCGATCATGATGTCGCGCGCCCTCTTGACCTTCTCGACCCGGACGCTCTCAAAATAGTCGATGTGCTGGGAACCCTCGCTATAGTCGACATCTGCAAGGAGCAGGAGCAACTCAAGGGCTTTGATTTGGGCATAGGGTCTGAGAAACGCAGGTTTGGTCCCATAGAGGCTTGCGAGGAGCCTCTCGGCAGGCTGGAAATCGTGCAGCACGTAAGGAGGATGCTTCCGACAGAACTTCTCGCGAAGCATACGAGGACTCCCCGGGAACCCGTCGAGCAAGCGCGAAAGAGAATCCTCACAAATCTCTATATCAAAGTTGAAAGTAACTCCACGGTAGTGCTCGGTCGGGAAGACATAGATGCCGGCATGGTTCGCGAAGTCGGAGATCTTAAGGTCGCCCGTCGAGATATATGAGAATACGCCGCCCGGCATCCTCTGCTCAATGCGTCCCGCAGAGCAATGATTGATGCCCAGATAACGGCCTTCCGGAGCTGCAAAGTCCGTGGTGCACCCCGCCATATCGAAATCGTTGTACGTAAAGTAGACCCCAGGGAGAACGCTTGTGAACAGCATCCTGCCCTCTCCAGTCTCATTTCTGACATCGACAACCTGCCAGCCGTCCTCAGTTGAGACGGAGATGTCGGCATCGTGCTCAACACCGCGTAAAAACCGCTTCATATCGTCCGACATGATGCCTCGCTTTACGAATTCGATTCTTGCTCGAGGCTGTATACGCGATCGCAGGTCCGCACCAAGAACTCGACATCATGCGTGGTCACGATGACGCAGGCTCCTTGGGCGGCGATTCCTTTGATCAGCACACCTGCCTCGATCATGTGCCTAAGATCCAGGCCGCTTGTCGGCTCGTCAAGCAAGACGACGGGGCGTCCCGCAAGCATGGCGTCTGCCATGGCGAGCCGCTGCCTCTGCCCTCCCGAAAGCGACATGGGATGTCTGTCGGAGAGGGCGAGAAGGTCGAGGGCCCCCAAAACCTCCTCTATCTTCCCCGCATCGGGACACGACAGCTCGCAATCTCCCCACACGCTGTCGCTAAAGAGCTGGTGGTTGACGTCTTGCATGACCATCGAACAGACCTTGCGCCTTTGACGGCGGGGTACTTCGGCGGCATCTAAAAAGAACCCCCCGCCCGTCCTGCGCTCAAGGCCCGCCAAGCCCCGCAGGAGCGTTGACTTGCCAGAACCGTTGGCACCGACAAGACCTACAATCTCACCAGGACAGGTATCGAGGTTAAGGGGGCTGAATACAGGCTCGCCATGACGGAGGACCGTGAAGTTGCGGAGGGACACCCCGCGCTTTTTAGGCGCGGCGGAAAAACTGACCGGCCGCTCAACGGAAAAGGCCGGGAGGGAGGCCGGATTGACGATCCTGAGACCAAGCGAGGCGCGCTCTTTCTCCGAGAGCCCCATGAGCTCTCTAGAAGACATACTCCGCTTTATACGGCCATCCTCAAGAAGCACGGCCCTGTCGATGATGCCGTGCAAGAACGCCAGGCGATGCTCGGCGACGATGACGGTCTTCCCCAATGCGACCACGCCGGCAATCTGACGCCGGAGCACGTCGATGGCGGCAGTATCGAGGTTGGCGGTCGGCTCGTCGAGTACATAGACATCTGGGTCCGCCACGGCAACCGATGCAAAGGCCAATGCCTGTTTCTCTCCCCCACTCATCTTTGAGACATCCCTGTGAAGGAGCCTTTGAATGCCCATCTCCGAGACCACCTCTGAACGACGCCTCTCAATGCGCCCCACATCGGCGCCGGCATTCTCAAGACCGAAGACAAGCTCGTCGTCCGAAGTCAAGTGATAGAACTGCGATTTGGGGTTTTGAAATACCGACCCCACACGTTTTGCGAGTTCATACGTCTCACAGGTTCCGGGCACAAGGCCGCAGACCCTCACTGCCCCAACGAGCCCTATCCCCAACTCAAAGGACGGAATGAGCCCGTTGATGCATTTTGTCAGTGTCGTCTTGCCCATACCCGAAGGCCCGCACAGAAGCACGCATTCTCCCTGGCTGACGTCAAGGGAGACATCATCCAAGATCTTCTCGCCTTGCGCGATGCATCGTACGGTACCTTGCGCCGTGGTTTGCGGCATATCCTGAGGCGTGGCTTGCGGCTCGCCCTGAGCCATGCAGGTCACACGGTCCATCTCAATGATGTTCATCGTGCGCCTCCGAAAAGTGTGTATAGACAGACTGCAAGCCCTACGGTAAGCACAGCCCAATCCGCAATCCCCATATGCAATCGCTCGGTATCGGCACGTGGGGCGGGATTCTCAATGCCGCGGCAGACTGCCGCACGAGAGAGCTCGTCCGCCGTAGTCGTCGCCGACATCATGAGCGGCACCACAAATGCCTCTGCCTTCTCAGACAGAGGAACATCCCTGAGACGCATGGCGTCACGGATATGGCTTGCCTCCTGTCGAAACGTGGGAAGATAGCGAAGCCCCGTCGCAAAGGGAACCAACACGGCTTCGGGAACGGAAAGCCTTCTCATCGCCGCAACTATACGATGGACGGAATTCTCCCTCGCAAGCAGCGAAGCCGCCATGACCACCGCAAACGTCCTTCTCCAGAGAGTGAAACAAAAGGCGAACATGCCGAGAAACGCCGCGGCCTCAAAGGCAAACGCATAGTCGAGCAGCCAGATTACGGCAGCAAAACCCGCAAGATAGCCGACAGCCATCCAAGGATGCCCACAGAGCGCCTGCAACAGTGCCAGCCAAACCACAGTAGCGGCCTCAAGCCAAAATGGCTTGGGAACAAACGCGACGAGCGTCGTCGTGATGACAAGCCCCATCTGGGTCCGAGGATCGAGGGCAAGAAGCCCTTCTCCCCTCCGCTTCATCAGGCAAGACCTGCTTTGAGAAAGTGCTTCTTAAAAAGGGCCCTGGTGAGGAATACCCCGATGACTGCGCCAACAAGGGTGAAACCGATGCACAGCACCATGAAGGGCGGAGCGGCCACCGCCTCGCATGCCGCGACATATTCTGCCTGCATACCCATGCCGCTAATCTTGACCATGAACTGGTCGTGGAAGAGCCACATCGGCAGAGGCGATGACATCCATCCAAGCGAGAAAAACATGAAGGCCACGGCATTGCCCCACCAACTCCTGTATCCGGTGGCCCAACGGATGGCTTCTGCGACAAGTGCGCCACCGAAGAACAGGCCGAACGCCAGGATGAAATAGCCCATCATGGCACAGATGATTGCCATGACCGTACCCATGATGAGAATGGCTCCCGGCTTCTGTACGCGGGCGCAAAGCAGCATAAACGGAATGCTGCCGAGAATCGCCGCGAGGCCGGGGAAGAGCACCCAGATGAATGGTGAGATACCCGAAATGAACATCGGAATCATCGTGAGGATGAAGTACAGGGCGAAGAAGATGCCCGTGGTGATGAGGTCGCGGCCCTTGAGTATCTTACCCGTGCCCTGATCGACGTTTTGCTTGGCGTCGTATCCGGCGCTGACCTGGGCGGCCGCAGTGCTCTGGGGATCCGCGGTATTCTGGGCAGACGGGGTGCTCTGGGCGGCTGCGGTGTCCACGTTACCGTTAGGAGTATGAGACATGGAGATATCCTTTCCCGAACACGTCAGCTCACGTGTTCTTTACGACATGAACCTGTAGCGGAATCTATAGCAGGGTCTGTAGTCCCTATAGCTTTATAGCCCTAATGTTAGATACAACTAACTTCACTCCATGCTAAAACAAATCCTGAACCTTAGATACTCTATTCGGCCGGAATTGCTCCATTTGGCCATCAATGTTTCATCGGATACTCGCGGCAGAAGTCAGTATTTGCTCTCAAAGGCTGCTAGAAGGTGGCAACTACCCAAGACTGCTAAAGAATCATGACCATTAGGTATCCGCCGCTAGGAAATGCCGACCATTAGGTAGATTTGGCCCCTTTCGAGGCACTTCTCGCCGTGAAAATACCTAATGGTCGCGGTATTTTAGCGGATTTCGGAAAACCTTTGGCGAGAAGAGGAATTAGACACCAAGTACAACTTACTTCTTGAGGCCCTCCAGTCGGATAGGTCGTACAACTAGCCAGTGTTGGTGCCTGTGGTGCCTGTCTTCGGACTTCTTCTTCGAACCTCTTCTTCGGACCTGTCTTCGGACTTCTCTTCGGCCCCTTAGGCACGCCCCGTCACAAGAACCTCTCTTGCCGGTTGCGATAAGAAGAGACTGAGATGAGCACTGCTGGCACGATAATCATTACAGACATCAACAGTAAGGCGGCATGCCCTCTCAGAAAGCCGGTGCCACAGAACAGAAGGATCGTCGCTCCCGCCAGAATAAGGAGGCCCTTGGCATAGACACTGTTGAGTCGCCTTAATCTAGAAGACGCGTTCACGGAACCTATCGGAAAAACAACTCCCAATAGAATAAAAACTAAGCCGTCTATGATGTAAAAGAGAGTCATCCCGTAGGATTGGAGTGTTATGGGTTCTCCTGCCTGCAATGACAGGTAGGTATGCACAAGGGACAGGGCAGAGAACGAGAACAGGGCGATTGTCAAAAAAGCGATCGCAAGTCTTCTGTTCCTTACGATAAAGTGAGAGTTTGCTCCATCTGTGTTATTTGCGCCGTTCATATCATCTGAATCCCGCTTAAACGCGTAGACTGCCAACATAAGACCAGATATCAGGCATATTGTAGGAACAATAAGAAGCTCCCATTTCTGTCCCCATCGGTCAATAGAGTCCGCCGACCAATGGGCCGGTATCAACTGGGGAATCGAATTCCACATGACAGACAGAACGACCGTAGGCACCAACGAGAGAAGAACCGCCAATGAGCCCATGGCTTTATCGAAATACCTTTTATCTGCCCGCATGAGTCTTGCCATCTCCTCTTTTGCCACATAGATTACAGTGACTAGTCCGTTTCTCTCGTTCTGGTTGCATATCTGTCGCCGTAGGCAAGATGCGCAAGATCGGTACAGCGCTTGATGAAGTCGCCTTTCGCATCCGTGTAGGCATCCCTGTTGTACTCAAACTTCTTCCAGAGTGAGAGCTTCAGGAGCTGGTAATTCTCGGCATCTTCAGGATGGTCGCACAGGTAATCGCGGAAATAGAGCTCATCGTTATCCCCGGTAAGACGCAGATGAAGGTGGAAGACCCTATCGGCAAACCCCTCTTCGGTATACTTCAAGCTTTTTTGGCATGTCTCTCCCCCTCTGTTATAAAAGTACCCCTTGGTGATCGTAACGAAGATGCCCTGACCTTAAAAGCCCTGACTTTACCTTAACTCCCTACTCACCCCAATAGCCCACATGGGCCGCAGCCGCCTCTTCAATCAGCTCTGGAAATGGTCCTATAACCTCAATGTCCTTTTGGCCTGAGGCAAAGATGCTTCGAGCGGGCGTATCCATAGTGGGGTTTTGCTCACTGCTTCCCGTCATGGCAAGAAGGTCACGCTCTGTCATGGCAAAGACCACACGACCGATGTTTGCCCAGTAAATAGCACCCGCACACATAGCACAAGGTTCGGCCGATGTATAAAGCGTACACTGCCAAAGATAGTCGCGGTCAAATTCGAGCGAAGCCCAATCTGCCAGCATGGTCTCGGCATGTGCAATGCAGCGATGCTCGGTAATTTTGACGTTCTCCTGTTCAAGCACGATATTCTTGTGTTCGTCTACCAGGATGTCGTCAAACAGAGTGTTCCCGTGTGAGCGGGAATCTCTTGAAACCTCGATTGCCCTGCGGAGAAATGCCACGTCCTCTTCATGGGTAAAGTGAGCCCTGTGAGGAGTCTCCCAAGACGGTTCCTTATCCATACATGTCTCCCCCTCGAAAGGACGACCAAACCCAATACCGTATATCTTGTCGCCCCTATATCTCAATGCCTCATACCTCATGCCATGAAGTTCTGATGCCACGCTTTCCGATGGCATCCCGATGGCATCCCTATACGCCAGTCTACACTAGTCAATTTGCGAAATATCTTGTTCATGTAATGGAACGTTTCCCTCTTTTCGCGCATATTAAAGGTAAGGGGAGGCGATTATCATCGAGACTCGAAAGCAAGGCGGAGGCAATAGGGCAAGAAAGGACGGCCACACCATCGACAGTCTTCATGCCGACAGCAACCTTCGCAATGACAGCAGCAGCGAGGAGTTCATCCGACAGGCGATGGACAGATGGGGCGGGACCGTCTATCTCGTGGCGCTCAACCAGACCCGCTCGGTCGCAGACGCACAAGACGTCGCACAGGATGTATTCATCAGACTACTTACCAGCAACACGGTCTTCTCGAGTGAAGAACATCTCAAGGCGTGGCTGCTGCGGGTGACCATCAACAGATGTCACGAGCTGCATCGGGCACCCTGGAACAGCCGGGTCGAGGCCATAGATGCAACAGACACGCTAGAGACCTCACAAAATGGGCCGTCACCCCAGATGACAGATGCCCGGGCGGTATATCCCGCAAACGAGGTAATGGACGAGGTGCTCGGAAGGCTTGAGGCAAATGCCTTGTGGCAGGCCATCGGGCAGTTGCCCGAAAAACTGAGGGAAGTCGTGCTTCTCCACTATATCGAGGATTATCCGACACATGAGATCGCCCACATCTTGGGGTGCTCGCCGACGACCGTCCGCACAAGGCTGTATCGCGCCCGCAGGCAGATACGGTCGCTACTTGAAGAAACTTCCAACTTGAGACAGGAGGATAGCTATGCATAAGCCGACTCATACCAGTTCACACCACAGCCCCAACCCAATGGATGAGCTTAAAATGATTTCCAAGGAAGCCAAGCTCCCCTACACCGTAAGAGAAAAGGTATTGCGAGAAGCTCGTGCAATCGATGCCAAGGTCTCTGCCGAGACAGATGCTTCTCGCCACGTACCACAGCACGGGCTATCAATGCAGGCTGATTCCCCACCACAGCACAAACTGACGATGACCCGACGCAGATTTTTCTATGTCGGCGGCATAGCCGCAGCAGCGGGAGCAGTCTTTGTGGGGCTTGGGATCTTTGGGGGTTCCTCAGGCGGGAATTTCTTCACCCTCAAGGCTTTCGCCCAAGAAACACCGGACGAGAGCGGGGCAGTGGTGCCCCTGCCGACAGAAACCCTCAGCGCACTAGGGTCTTTCAGTGGCGGGGACCATTCAGTATGGTCAGTTACCCATGATATCGACCTCTCGTGCTCAACAAGAAACGTTGCAAGTCTCACCTATTCTCTTGAGGGAGACTACGCCAGTCTGCCCAACGACAACACGTATACCGATACTCATATCTACTTCGATTCCCTCGTAAAGGACCAGGCAGAAGACGGTCCCGCAGGCGAAAGCGGCTTGGATTTCACCGTGGGGGACTTTCAGCAGAATGACGAGAAGAACCTGACCCGCAGCATAAGGGCTTCATTTGTCGATGACGGCACAATCCAAGCCCTCAGCGATCGGCTTTTTCAGGTCACCGACACATCGTCCGACGAAGAACTATGGCAATACGAGAAGGACCATAACCGTTTGCAAGTCGCCCTTGAGAAGCGCTTCTCTGAGACCCTCGCTAAGACGGCCTTCGTGGCAACTGTTACATTTGCGGATGGAAGTACCCAGACAAAATCCTATGTCATCACGCCCGTTGACAACTTTGAGCAGCTCTATACAGAGTGGCTTGACTCGTCCATCCGAGCAAATGTTACTCTCGCCAAAAACCCGAATAACCAGGAGGCAAAAGCTCAACTGGAAGGGCTTCTCGAAAGCGCGCCACATCTTTATGCCATCGCTGAAGTGAAATAGAGACCACAAATTGGTTCTTGGTCAGCCAGTTCCTGCGTCAGCCCAGTGCCATACCTATCATATAAATAGGGAGATACGTAACACCTTCGAAAGCTCCTGGAGTATCCACATTGCCGTCATGAAATACGTAGACATGTTCGAAGCTGTAGTTTTTTGTTGTTAGGAGATTGTCAAGCGCGCTGTGGCGTCGATAGTTCTTACCACTCTTTATCTCACAGAGGTCGATGCCTCCTTGTTGCCCCTGAAGCACAAAATCAACCTCGCCTATCTTGGAGGAATTATAGTAGCGCAGTTCCCTTCCACACGCCTTGAATTCCTGGGCTGCCACATTCTCAAATATCGACCCAAAGTTTATGCTTGACCTTCTATTGAGGATATCGATATCGACATCCCCCATCATTTGGGCGGTAAGCAGGCCGACGTCATTTGCGTAAAGCTTCAGCATGTTTCGGTCCTCATGGGCGGCAAGGGGAAACGTCGGCTCATTGACTCGGAACGCCGGAAGAGCGACCCCTACGTGCTCAAGCCAGTCGAACGCGAACTCAAGGTTGGCAAACCTCAGACTCTTCCCCAGCCTTGCATATTTGAAGCGCTTGTTTTCGGAATTCAACTGAGAAGGTATGGACTCGTATACCATTTGTACCTGGCGCGCCTCAAGCGTATCCGATACATACTTGGCCATGTCCATCTCGTACATGTTCACAATTCCCCTCTGCAGATTACGGGCTCGCAAGAGGTCGTTGTTGTCCACAAAGGCCTGCACAACGTCAGGCATACCGCCTACCAAAAGATACCGGTAAAAGGTATCCGTAAGCTTATCATGCAGATAATCAGGCACAGGGGTAAGGGATTCCATACAGGCAGAAACAGCTTCCAATGCCGTCTTGCCTATCCCACTTGCCCAGCAAAACTCCTCAAAATCAAGGGGATACAAGGTTACTTCCTGCAAAAAACCAACGGGAAGGGAGGAAATATTGGATACCTCAAGCCCCAGCAGAGAGCCCGAAAGAATGTAATCGTAGTCGGTCCGTTCAAGGAGCATCTTGATCCAGGTGAGCAGGTCCGCACCACACTCCTGGATCTCGTCGAGGAAGACGAGGGTCTTTCCGGCCTCCAGTTCTTTCCCGCTGAGCACGGAAAGACGTAGAAGCAGGTCATCGGCATCAATCGCCCTCATGACCGTCTCTTTGGCAGTCTTGTTGTCGAAGAAGTTCACCTCGGCGAGGATCCCATAGTTGTCTGCGGCAAACTGCCTGACAAGGGTCGTCTTTCCTACCTGTCGGGCTCCTTTGACGAGAAGTGCCTGCTTCGTCTTGTATCGTTTCCAATCCTCCAGCCTTTGGTATGCCTTGCGTTTGAGCATGATTTCATCTCCCCATAGTAATTAACAAGCGAAATGCGTTTTTCACACTCTATGATACGCTTTCAGTTGCGTTTTTTACATCATTTTATAGAGGTTTTATTGCGTTTTTCGCACGCTAGGACAGTCTCTCGGTCGCGTTTTTTACACCCTGTACCCCTAGTCCACGTCCTCCCGGTGGTCCGCGATGTTGTCTCACCACGGGGCGTAATCAGGGTCAGAGTGACCTGTATCGTTTTTTTCGGACACGGGCATCCCAGATTCAAAACCCAGGAATCGTATATGCCCAGACAACCGAGAAAGCGAGGCAAGGCATGGGCAACAACAAGTACACCGACGAGTTCAGGCGCGAGAGGTCGCACTATGCATCGACTAAGGCCGAGGGGACTTCCTCATAAACGGTCTCGGTCTGCGCCGTGTCGCTCGCGCCCAGAAGGTAGGTTGTGCCGCTCCTCGTCCGCACGAGGAGCCAGGGGCCGACCTCGGGGTCCAGGCACACCTTGAGCGATCCGTACGCGTCACTTGAGAAGTTACCTTCAAGGAAGGTTTCACTCGCGCCGCCAAACGTGCGCGTCATCTTGGGAAGTTGGTCAACAAGCTCCACAGACACCACGTCGGCCATGTCAATCTCATAGGTTGTGAGCAAGTGGTGTGCCCGAATCGTCTGCTCGCTCAACTCAAGCGTCACAGGAGCTCCAAATTCCTCCGCCATGAACGCTCCCGTCACGGGCAGGCAGAGCAGCGAGCAAGCGAGGGCCACTACAATCGCCTTTCCCGCCGGCCGTGCCAGGTTGATCGACGTGTTGATGCCCACGCGCTCGTTCACTATGAGCTCAGCATCGTCGGGGTTATAGTAGAAGATGCCAAAGATCCAGTGATCGTCCTCGTCCACGTAGAAGCCCTCGCCGCTGGCCTTTGTAAGACGCTCCTGCAGGCTGCGCACGCGCATCTCGGTTGCAAACGCCACGATTCCAAGGACCGTGCAGGGAAGCATCATACCGATAAAGTACAGATTGGTTGAACCCTGGAAGAGGAGCTGCGCCCAGCTCATGAATGCAAAAGACGCAGCCGCGACAAGGAACACCCTCGCCCAGGCGCGCCGGCGTATGCGCGTGAGCGTCTGCGTGAGGGCGGTGTTGTCGTCCACCACCTCGCTGCGATTGCGGTAACACCAACGGAAGATTGCCCACATCATGAGCACACATGCGGCAAACAGCAGGTAGATTACTACGTTGTCACGGTCGAGCAGGACGGGGACCAGGCTCGCCGCGCAGATGAGGACAAACCATATGCTCGAGACGCGCGGGTACGACTGCGCGGCCGCCCCAATATCGGCCACCGTCACGCGCTGGGCCGCGGCGCCTCTGGGCCGCCAGCCGCGCTCGTCCTTCAGGGCCGCGAGCCTGCGGTTGGTGAGCGCGTAGATTACCTCGGGCACGATACAGACCACAAGTATCCAGACGCTCCAGCAGAACATGCTCGACCCGGCCCACGCTCGTACCGTTCCTGTCGCCGCACCGCCAAGTGCCGCAGCCACGAGCACGATAGCGCACGCGAGCTGTAGGCGACGGTAACTGGTAAGAAGCGCCTTTACCTGCAT
>JABZHK010000039.1:0-9003 GCA_015258885.1 Atopobium sp. | reverse complement strand
CCCTGAGACTTTGCCCAGTCAGTAAGCTCGTTCAGAATACGTGGAGCACACATTGGGTCGTAAAGGTTTGCAGAACCCACCGAGACAGCCGTAGCGCCCGCAAGGATAAACTCTGCAGCATCTTCGCCCGTTTCTACGCCACCAACACCGCAGATAGGAATGGAGACCGCCTGAGCACATTCCCAAACCATGCGAACTGCAGCGTTATGGCAGAGAGGGCCGCTAAGACCGCCAGTTGGCTTAGAGAGCCTGCTCTTTCTGGTGTGGACGTTAATTGACATACCTGGAATAGAGTTGATTAACGTAAGACCGTCAGCGCCTGCGGCCTCAAAAGCCTTACCAATCTCGGCAACGTTGACGGGGGCCATCTTAACCAGAATGGGCAGCTTTGTCAGAGGACGCACTGCCTTCATAATCTCTGTAGCCTGCTCAGGAGTGCCACCAAGGGGCTTGCCGCCCTTCTCGAGATTTGGACAACTCACGTTAAGCTCAATAGCTGAGATGTGCGGATTAAGCTCTTCAAGGCGCTCGACAACGTCGATCATCTCCTGCACGGAGTGTGCTGCCATCTGCATGATAACGCGCGTACCACGGCCTTCAAGATCTTTCATGTAGTCATCAGTGTGGGCGATAAAATCGTCCACTCCAGGGTTAGCAAGACCAACGCTATTCATCATGCCGCCGTTGAGCTCGCACATACGAGGAGCTGGGTTTCCTTCCCAAGGAACGCGAGCAACACCTTTCATAGTGATGGCGCCAAGCAGAGAAACGTCGTAGAAACCCTCAAACTGCCAGCCATAGCCAAAGGTACCCGCAGCAGTATTGATAGGGTTTTTCATCTGAATGCCGCCAAGATTGACGGCCATTTTTACCTGATCTACCATGCGATCTCCTTTGCCTCAAAGACAGGTCCAACCATGCAAGCAGACGCATAGCCGCCCTTAGCAAGTGGGACATTGCAGGTGTTGCATGCGCCAAAGGCGCAACTCATCATACGCTCCATAGAAACCTGGCAGGCAACGTTGTTGGCAATTGCAAGCTTAGCCACGCTTCTCATCATAGGCTCAGGACCGCAGGTATAGACGGCATCCCAATCGCCCTGGCTCAAAGGCTCTGCCAGAGCTGCTATTACAAAACCCTTGGTACCCTTAGAGCCATCATCTGTTGTGACATACACGTTCTGTGCGCCAAGCGCGAGAAGATCTTCTTCTCCAAAGAGTTTCTCGGCAGTTTGTGCGCCAATAACTGCGTCAAACTCAACACCCAGCTCGGTAAGTTTACGAGCTGCCGCGATGATTGGCGTGATGCCCACACCACCTGCTACCAGGACACTTCTCTTGCTTGAAGCGTTAAGGCGCCAGGGACGACCGCACGGAGCTGTCATGTCGCTGGTGTCCCCCGGCTTCATCTGGGAAAGTCTACGTGTGCCCTCGCCCACTGTTGCGTAGATAAGCTCCAGCGTATCAGTTGCTTTATCAGCAAGCGAGAAGGACAGTGGGATGCGAAGAATATGGCGCTTATCGCCTGGGACGTTGACGTTTACAAACTGACCAGGTTCCAAGGACTTACAAAGACCTGGCACCTTGAGCTGAGCTCTATACAGATTCTGGGCAACCTGGGTGTTACTCAGAACCATAAAGTCAAATACCTGTACATTTCCACGTAGTGGCATTACTTTTCCCCGCCAGGAACAACTACCTCATTGGCAAGAACACGCTTGCCGTCAACAAACACATCAGTTGCAACACCATAGAGCTCAGCGCCAATGAAGGCGGAGTTCTTGGACTTGCTCTCAAAATACTCTGTCGTTATCTGAACCTTCTTTTCTGGGTCAAAAAGGGTCAGATCAGCCTTATAGCCAGCAGCAATCTTAACAGGCTCAAGGCGCAGAATACGACGAGGATTAACGGCCATTGCGCGAACAAGACCAGTGTAAGAAAGCTTGTTGGTGCGCACCATATTGGTGATCATCAGAGGCAGCGAAGTCTCAAGGCCAATGCAGCCAAAGTAAGAGATTTCCCACTCACAGTCCTTCTCGTGAGCTGCATGAGGAGCATGATCGGTAACAATGCAATCAACTGTCCCGTCTGCAACCGCTGCCTGAAGAGCAAGCGCATCCTCAGCAGTTCTGAGCGGTGGATTCATCTTCAGATTGGTGTTATACGTATCAGTGATGTCATCCTCAGACAAAAAGAGGTGGTGAGGGCAAACCTCTGCGGTAACAGGCAAGCCTTCCTTCTTAGCTGCACGTACCAACTCTGCTCCCCTGCCCGTTGAAATGTGGCAGATGTGCAGAGGACAGCCGGTAAGGCGACACAGATCAATGTCTCTGGAAATCTCCAGCTCCTCGCCAAGTGCTGGCCAGCCAAACATACCAAGGCGCGTGCTTGCGCGACCCTCGTTAACAACACCACCAGCACTGATGGACTCAATCTCACAGTGAGCAGCAACAACGCGGTCAAACTGGGAAACATACTCCATAACGGTACGCATCATACCAGCGCTTTGAACGCCGTGGCCGTCGTCAGAGAACGCGGATGCTCCCTCATCAACCATGTTGCCAATCTCAGCAAGCTCTTGTCCCTTAGAGCCCTTGGTTAGAGCACCCATAGGACGGACGTGAATGAGACCAACCTCATTGCCGCGGTCAATCTGAAAACGAACAGCAGGACCATTATCGGTAACAGGGTTGGTGTTTGGCATGGTAGCAACGTCAGTAAAGCCACCATGAACTGCAGCTCTAGAGCCCGTCTCAATGGTCTCCTTGTACTCAAAACCAGGATCTCTAAAGTGGACATGCATATCAACGAGGCCAGGAGTCAATACCTTGCCTTTTGCATCAATAACAGTATCGCCCTCTTGAGGTGCAACGGTTGCTGCTACTTCGGAAATAGTTTCTCCGTCAATACGAACGTCCAGTACCGCGTCAAGATTAAGCTGCGGATCTACAACACGTGCGCCCTTAAGCAGAAATGCCATCAGAGTCTCCTCCCAGAAGCAAATACATTGCGGCCATGCGCGTCAAAACGCCTGCATTGACCTGATCAAGAATACGAGAGCGAGCGCAATCGGCCACCTCGCTGTTAATTTCCATGCCACGGTTCATAGGACCTGGGTGGCAGATGATTGCCTCAGGCTTCATCAGCTTGCTGCGGCGCTCGTCAAGGCCCCAAAGCCTGTTGTACTCACGGCGAGAAGGAATAGGAGCTCCTTCCATACGCTCCAGCTGCACGCGGAGCATGTACACGACGTCAACATCACCAATGACCTCATCAAAGTGTGAGGTCTGATAGCAGCCAAACCAGCTTGGATCGTCTACGTGGAATGTTGGAGGTCCAACTAGAACAACCTCTGCGCCCATAGTCTTGAGTGCTGGCACCAAAGAGCCAACAACGCGGCTGTGTGAAAGGTCGCCAACAATGGCAACTTTAAGGCCATCAAGATGCCCAAAGTTCTTACGGATGGTATAAAGATCAAGCATGGCCTGAGTGGGGTGCTGATGTTTGCCGTCACCAGCGTTGATGACAACGGCATCAGTGTGCTCAGTAATCTTCTGCGGTGTACCTGCAAGTTTTGCACGGCAGATAAACATATCAACATTCATAGCGTCGATAGTCTGAATGGTATCTGCCAAAGACTCACCCTTAACCACAGATGAGGTAGATCCTCCCATGTTTAAAGCGTCGGCAGAGAGGCGTTTCTCGGCAAGCTCAAATGAAGAGCGAGTCCTGGTGGAAGGCTCCAAGAACAGGTTGACGATAGTGCGGCCACGAAGTGCTGGCACCTTTTTAATATCCCTGTTGTTTACAGCTTCAAACGACTGAGCAGTATCAAGAATCTGCTGGATATCATCACGCGTCAGGCTGTTTGTATCAATCAAATGTTTAACTGAAAGCATTAGTTTCCTCCCTCAATAAAGGGGTCAGAATAGTCAGCTTCGTACAGCAAGACGCAGTCCTGACCATCAATTTCTTTAACATTTAAGCTGACTACCTGGCTCTTTGATGAAGGAACATTCTTTCCCACATAGTCAGGTCTAATAGGAAGCTCACGATGACCACGGTCAACAACAACTGCTAGCTGAACGCGCTCAGGACGGCCATAGTCGATGAGCGCATCAAGTGCTGCTCTGATAGTTCTTCCTGTCTGAAGAACATCGTCTACCAGCACAACGCTTGTACCTGTAATATCAAAATCGATATTAGTTGCGTGGAGAACCGGTGCGGTGTTTCTTCTAAAATCATCGCGATAAAAACTGATATCAAGTGAGCCAACTTTTGGCTTAAATCCGGTAAAACTCAAAATCTTGTCCGCAAGACGAGAAGCCAAAACCTCTCCACGGCGAATAATGCCCACCAGAGCAACGTTTTCAATTGAATCGTTATTCTCGACAATTTCGTGAGCAATTCGTGTAAGCATGCGGTCAAGGGACTGCTCGTCCACAATGAGAGAGTGCGAACCTTCTTGAGTCATAGCGCCTCCAATAAAAAAGATACCTCACCTGACCAGGCACAAGGTATCCAAAAGGCAAAACTATGACTATGAGCCTTACGGGTATCTCGTACCACATTTAAAGACACACATATTGTACTCGTACAGACCCTAACTTTTGGTTAGGAATTTTAATTATCTCTTAAGGTGCTCGTAAGCTTCACAAACTTCATCCACAGGACCAAGCATGCGCTGTTTGCCCTTCTCAATCCAAATGGCACGGTCACAAATGCGCTGGACCAGGTCAATGGAGTGAGAAACCAAAAGGACCGTAACATTATTAGAAGCAACCAGCTCTTTGATGCGGTTCTCACACTTTTGCTGGAAGAGGAAGTCTCCTACCGAGAGTGTCTCATCAACAATGAGCAGGTCAGGCTCTGTAACGGTTGCAATTGCAAAGGCAATACGTGCCACCATACCAGAGGAGTAGTTCTTGAGTGGCATGTCCATAAAGCCCTCAAGCTCAGCAAACTCTACAATCTGGTCAAAGTGCGAGTCAATAAACTCCTTCTTGTAACCAAGAAGAGCGCCATTGAGGTAGATATTCTCTTTAGCGGTAAGCTCCATGTCAAAGCCAGCACCAAGCTCAATAAGAGGTGCAATAGTACCTTTAACCTCACAAGTTCCCTTAGAAGGCTCCAGGACACCCGCAATGATTTTGAGCATGGTAGACTTGCCAGAGCCGTTGGTGCCCACCAGGCCAAAAGCCTCGCCACGCTTTACTTCAAATGAGATGTCATCAAGAGCCTTGAACTCCTTAAAAGCAACCTCGCCGCGTGCAAAGGCAATAAAGTACTCTTTCAAAGAGTTGAACTGCTCAGAGGCAATGTTAAAGATCTCTGAAACACCGTTTACCGCAACAACGGTCTCTGCGTTTTCAGATGGAAGAGGTGGGCGCATAAAGTCATCCTCACCTGCAACAACTACCCAGGCAGTAACCGTCTGAGGGTTGTTGTGTGTGTCAAATGCATCAATGTAGAGATGATAGCGACCAGGCTCTGGGAAGGTATATGTCCACGACGTATTAGGAATTGAATCACCAAATTGATGCTCTGTGGTATCCCAAAAACCCTCATCCCAACGGTCGTTCAAACTCCATACATAGTGGAATTTAAAGCCCTCAGGGTCTGCACCAATAATCTTAGGAGTAGCAGTTACAGTCTCTCCCGCACGGATCTCGTGCGTATCTAAGGAAACCTGAACTGACCAGCCTAACTCTTTATTTGGTGACTCAGACATACAACTCCTCTAATCAACTATTGCCTGAACAGTATAGCTGATTATGGCGAGAAACCCGACTTTTTAAGAGACTTCTCTACTTCAGTGGTGCCGCTGTGGTGGTACGAACAATAAGCTTTGGAGCAATTCTAATTGCTTCAGGCTCATACCCTGCCTCAGATGCGCGTATTGCATGCTCAAGTGCCACACGACCGCGCTCGAGGAGATTAAAGCGTACGGTGGTCAAAGAGAAGTTTGGCAGATAGTCTTCAAGAGAGTCGTCAACACCAACAACGCTCACGTCTTCCGGTACGCTCAGTCCCACTTCTTCAAATGCCGATATGATACCTAGCGCCATCTGGTCGTTTGCTGCATAAACTGCAGTAAAATCACGATTTTCTCGCAGTTTTTTACCAATTTCATAGCCACTATTGGCGGTCCAATCGCCAGCTAAAGGCTCAACAATTTCTAGCCCATATTCAGACATGGCGTCTCGCCAGCCCTTCTCGCGAAATTGCGAGTCAATAGAGTACGAAGGGCCTGCTACAAAACGGATCTTGCGATGACCAAGCTCATAGAGGTGATCAATGACAAGCTTTGAGCAGCCGTACTGATCTGAGTCAACGGTTGTGCAGTAAGGGTGCTCGTGCATGGTAAGAAGCACTGTTCCAAGGCCCGGCTGCGGCACAAATGATTCAAAGTCTGATGCCATAAGGCTCATGCTGATAATCATGCCGTCAACAGGAAGATTAGACATACGATGAGAAATGTCCTGCAGGCAGAGGCCGTCGTCAGAGCCTTTCTCAATCATCGTAATTGCATATTCATGCTCACGAGCAGCAGAGACAATGCCATCGAGGGTTGCCAAGTTACCAAACTCGCGAATGTCGTACAGACAGAGTCCCACCGATTGATACGAGCCAGACCTTAACGACCTGCCTGCAAAGCTTGGTCTAAAGCCCATGGACTCCATTGCGGCCTGGACTTTTTCACGCGTTGCCTTGCTCACGTTTTGAGCACCATTAGCAACACGAGAAACGGTCTGCTGAGAAACACCAGCGGCTTGCGCAACATCAGCCATTGAAACAGAGCGCTTATTTGAGCTAGAACTATGCGAGCGAGTCACGAATTCCTCCGATTATCTGCTTGTTTACGTACTCATACTAACAGGCAGATTGGCATAACGCGATAAAATTGCATATATAGCAGCAAATTAAACGCTCACGGTAAAAAAATTACCGTTCGGCGAGAAGGACTTTTGACCTGCGCTCTAACCGTTTGCCCCCGCAAAGATACCACTGACTGAAAACTTAATAATTTCCTGTTAGTTCGTTATGAGTACGTTAACATAGTATGTGTAATGCACTATGAGTAGTATCTCGGAGGTATCCGATGATTGATGTTCGACCCTTTGATAGCTTTGTTAACTCCCCTGCTGCGCTTACGTATACCATTCGCGGCGCCCATTCATCAATTAAATTAAGCAATTTTGGTGCCACCATTTTGGGCATTTCAGTTCCAGATATTTATGGAACACAGGCAGATGTAGTTCTTGGATATAGCCTATTTGACCTGTATTTAGATAACCCTGCCTGCTTTGGTGCCTCCATTGGACCTTCTGCTAATCGCGCAGATAAAGCAGAGATTCCACTTAATGGCGTTATCTATCATCTTCCTAAAAACAACGGTCCAGACAACCAAAATAACCTGCATACTGATTTGGTTGCTGGTATCCATAAGCGCATTTGGCAGGCAGAAATTGATGAAATTCAAAATACGGTAACCTTCAGCATTGACTTGGTAGATGGAGAATATGGACTACCAGGAAACCGTCACATTACCGCAACCTATAAGCTTGTTGAAGAGAGCGCGCAGTCAACGGTAAATCTTACGTATACCTGCACAACTGATGCTGCAACTTTTGTAAACATGACCAACCATGTCTACTTTAACCTCAACGGTCATGATTCTGGTGATGTTCTTGGTCACCAACTTACTATCCAGGCAGACTCATATCTGCCTCTACGAGATGACTCAGTTTCTGCAGGAACCGTAGACTCTGTTGCAGGAACTCCTTTTGATTTCCGCACACCTAAGACCATTGGCAAAGATCTTGACGCAGATAATGAGCAGCTCAAAATTGCTCGTGGCTATGATCACTGCTTTGCCATCAATAACTATGAAAACGGGCAGCTACGCCCCGCCCTTCTCGCCACATCAGAAAGCGGACGCTCGCTTGAGATTCAAATTACCGCTCCCGGTGCTCATCTTTATACCGGCAACTGGCTTGATGAGGCACGTGCAAAAGACGGCGCTATCTATAAGCCTCAGGCTGGTTTTGCATTTGAGAGCGAGTTTTATCCAGATTGTGCTCACCATGCAGAGTGGCCTCAGCCTACCTGCACGCCTGAGCAGCCTTACAGCTCGCAAATTGTTTATCGATTCTTTTAAGGTACCTGTAGCTTCACAGCACTAAAGGGAAAGGAACACCATGGCTCACACGTTTGACGAGAAAACCACAGCTCAGCTCAATCGCGCAAAAGAGCACTTTGAGCAAATGTTTGGAAAAGCTGACCGCTATCTTGCGGTACATGCGCCTGGTCGCTCCGAGATTGCTGGTAATCACACTGATCACGAGGGTGGTCATGTTATTGCCGGCGCCCTAGATGTTGCTATTGACGCTATTTGCGCACCTAATAACCTGGGCGTTATTCGTGTTGCCAGCGTTGGATACGATCCTTTTGAGGTTGACTACACAAATCTAGAGCCCACCGAAGCTGAGTATCTGAGCACTAAGGCTATTGTTCGTGGTATGGCAGCAAACCTGGTCAAACTTGGTTTTGAGCCATCCGGCTTTGACATGGCAGTAGTTAGCAATGTCCCTGGTGGTGGCGGACTTTCTTCCTCTGCTGCGTTTGAGGCTGCAGCCGGCCGTGCAATGGAAGCTCTCTGGGAAGGTGGCAGCGAGATTTCTGCTGTTAAACTTGCCCAAATGAGCCAGAACACAGAAAACGTTTACTTTGGTAAGCCGTGCGGTCTTATGGACCAGCTGGCTGTTTGCCTTGGCGGCCTTGCTTTCATGAACTTTGAAGACCCCGCAGAGCCCAAGGCAGAAAAGCTGGATCTTAACTTTGAGGATTACGGCTACGCCCTCTGCCTTGTTGATGTTGGCTGCGACCACGTTGCCTTCACAGATGAATACGCAGCGGTACCTGTTGAGATGCAGAAAGTTGCCGCGGCTTTTGGCAAGACTCGCCTCTCTGAGGTTCCCGTTGAAGACTTCCAAGCTCGCGT
>JABZHK010000038.1:0-9188 GCA_015258885.1 Atopobium sp. | reverse complement strand
TCAGGGCGGAGACCCAAACACCCGTGAGATGAGTGTTGAGGATGTTGTGTTTGGTAACCCTGGTCCTGATGGAATTCCTGGTACCGGTGGTCCTGGTTATCGCATCAAAGAGGAGTTCACCACAAATCCTAACAACTCCCACGTTGACGGTGCCCTTGCTATGGCTCGTTCTCAAGATCCAAACTCCGCAGGTTCTCAGTTCTATTTCTGTCTTGGTCCACAGCATGGCTTGGATTCTGGATATACCGTATTTGGCACAACTATCGAGGGAATGGATGTCATTTCCCAGTTAAAGGTTGGCGATATCGTCAATTCCATTAGAATTGAAAACGCTTAAAGCCAAGTCGCACAGACTCTTGGAGGATATTGTGAATCAACAGGCATTTGAGTTAGGTAAATCTGCATATGATCAGGGCGACTGGTTTGTAGCTATCAGTCAGTTTGATGTGGCTAAAGAGCCAGGCGAGGTAAACGGTCAGATTGACCACCTTCTTGGAAACGCTTATATGAAGCTTGGACAGTTTGATTCCGCAGCTTCTGCTTACAAGTCCGCTCTTGCTGACGCTTCCTACGGCAAGGTTGGCGCTCTCTCTACTAATCAGGGTCGCGCACTTCTGGCTGCTGGTAGGGTACAGGAGGCTATTGCTGCCCTTACTAACGCTGTCCAGGACGTCTCTTACGCAACTCCTTATAAGGCACAGCTTGCTCTTGGTTCTGCATACGAGAAAATCGGTGATATTCGCAACGCCGGCATTGCTTACAGAAACGCTGCAGTTGACGAGAAGAACCCTAATCCTTCATCAGCACTTTGCAGCCTAGGTGCATGCTTCATGGGTCTGAACAGACCTGTTGATGCAGTTGAGGCATATCGTACCGCTCTTGATTTTGCTAATCCTTTGGATAATTCCAATAAGATTTATGCAGATCTTGGTCTTGCATACGTTGCAGCAAATCGCATGTCTGAGGCAGTTGATGCATTCACTCACGCCACTGCAGACGGCAGCTTTGTTCTGGCTAATCAGCAGCAGTCTGCTTTTGATGCAGCTCGCAAGGCTATTACTGCAATGGCTTCTGGCAAGCCATCTGAGACTGATGCCTTCCTTCAGGCAGCTGGCTATGGTGCCTATGATCCACTTGATCCTACAGGTATGTCTGGTGAGCTCATCCCTTCTGCAGAAGACACTGGCTTCTTCCAGATTACTGAGCAGGAGATTATTGAGCAGGATAAGAAGGACAAGAAGATTAGGCGTAAGCATCGCCATACCGGCCTTAAGGTCTTTATCACTATTCTTATTTTGCTTATCTTGGCTGTTGGTGGCGCTGGTTATGCTTACTATCGTGGCTATGGATGGCCAACCCAACAGTCTGTTGTTCAGGATATTTTCAACGCTAAGGCACAGGGCACCGATATTGGTCGCTATGTCTCTAGCTCTGTCTCTAGCACAACGCTTCAGCAGATTTCCAACAGCCTGCCAACAAGTTCCGCTGTTACCATCAACGGTGTTGACCAGAGCATGACTCACTCTACAGTTAATGCTTCTGTCAGTCTTTCTAATGGCGGCAACGTTGACTACACCATTGAGCTTGTCCGTGATGGTATTGGCTGGAAGGTTGCAAGCGTTACCACTTCGTACGTAAGCCAGAATAACCAGAACTCCGGCACAACTTCTGGTACTAACGGCTCTAATTCGGGAACTACCTCTGGAACTAATGGATCTAACTCCTCAAATTCCTCTAATAGTTCCTCCAGCTCTTCAAAGTCTGGTAACTAGTACTAAACTGTTTTAACCGTTCTTTCTGCAGGATAATTACGCACACGCGTAGCACGTTTGATTGGATATCATGTCTATCTTCGATTCGCTCTTCGGAGAATATGGCGGAGACCTAGCCATCGATCTGGGAACTGCAAACACCCTTGTTGCAGTTCGTGGTCAGGGTATTGTCATCAATGAGCCATCGGTTGTTGCAATCGATAAAAGCGAGAGCCGCGTTCTGGCCGTTGGCGCTGATGCAAAGCGTATGATTGGCCGTACCCCTGGCTCCATCATTGCTGAGCGCCCTCTTAAAGACGGCGTCATTGCAGACTTTGACGTTACTGAGGTTATGCTTCGTTACTTCATCGAGAAGGCTCGTGAGCGCAAATATCCTTGGTCACCACGTCCACGCGTAGTTGTTTGCGTTCCTTCTGGCGTTACATCTGTCGAGAAACGCGCTGTTTTTGAAGCAACTATTCAGGCAGGCGCTCGCCAGGCATTCTTGATTGAAGAGCCTATGGCTGCAGCAATTGGTGCAGACCTTCCAATTGAGGATCCTACAGGTTCTATGGTTGTAGACATCGGTGGCGGCACTACCGAGGTTGCCGTTATCTCCATGGGCGGTATTGTTGTCTCGCAGTCCATCAGAACTGCAGGTGACGAGTTTGATCAAACTATTCTTGAGCATGTTCGTGATGCTTACAACCTCTCTATTGGTGAGCGTACCGCAGAAGATATCAAGATTAAGGTTGGCTCAGCAGCTCCTCTTGCAGAAGAGCTTGACGTTGAGGTAAACGGTCGTGACGTCATGAGTGGTCTTCCAAAGACTGTTCGTATTGAGTCAGAAGAGATTCGTCGTGCCCTTGATCGTCCTCTTGACGAGGTCACCAAGGCTGTCAAAGATGCGCTTGATGTGACTCCACCAGATCTTGCCTCTGATCTTATGTACTACGGTATTTTGCTTACCGGTGGCGGCGGAATGCTTCGCGGTCTTGATCAAAGACTTCGTGAAGAGACTGGCGTTCCCGTTAACGTAAGCCCAACCGCGTTAGAAAATGTTGTTACCGGTTGTGCAAAGGTTCTTGAGGCTAACGCATTGTCCGGTGGATTTGTTCAGAGTGCAGGCCAATAAATATGCCATTGTCTCATCAGATCCAGGGTGCTTCAACAGGCCTTGGATCTAACAATAATAAGCATACGGGTGGCCGTAGTTTTATTATTCTTTCGCTGCTTTCAATTGTGTTATTGACGGTCAGCGCTCGTATGGGTACAGAAGGACCGCTCGAGATGGTTCGAGGTGGGTTCTCTACTATTACCATGCCTTTTAGAATGGCGGGTTCTGCTATTGCCATGCCTTTCCAGGGCATTGGTAACATTTTTAGTAACTTAACAGCAGACCAGCAAACGCTTTCTGACCTCAAGGCAGAAAATGAGCAGTTGCGTTCAAGAAATGCAGAGCTAGAAGAGACAAATCAGTCCACCCAGCGCCTGCAGGGTCTTCTCGACCTCAAAAATACCTATAACCTGCAGTCCACAGGAGCTCGTGTTATCTCTGGTTCTACTGATTCGTTCAATAACACCATCGTGATTGATAAGGGAACTTCGTCCGGGCTGGCTGTTGGCATGCCTGTTGTTGATAGCGGTGGCGTTATCGGCCAGATTATTGAGTGTAGTCCTACAACTTCTACCGTTCGTCTTATCACTGACGAGAAGAGCGGTGTGGCTGCTATGGTTCAAAGTAGTAGAGCTCAAGGCATGCTTATGGGTTCTGCGTCAAGACAGATGACTCTTAACCTAATCAACACCAACCAGAAGGTTGCCGTAGGCGATACAGTTGTTACCAGCGGTCTTGGTGGCGTATTCCCTAAGGGCCTTCCTCTAGGTAAGGTTACCAGCGTTGAGGCTGCTCCAGGATCGCTTTATTACACCATTGTTGTTGAGCCTTATGGAAATGTCAGCACTAACGAGGAGGTAATGGTTATCACGTCTCTTTCTGAGGAGCAAAAAGCTACCGCAGATGATATTGCAGAGGCAGATAAGCAAAACACTCCAACAGCAACTGACTCAGACGGTAAGGATAAAGACTCCAAAGACGGATCTTCTACGTCTTCATCGAGCGGTTCTACTGGCAGCGGTTCAACAAACAACACAACAAACACTCAGCAGAATGCAACAGTTGCTGCTCCAACGGGTAATACACAACATAACAGCGGAAGAACAGATTAAGGGGGATGCATGCAGGTTTCTGATAGAAATAAAAACACACGCAGCATCGCCGTTCTTGCTGTTGTTTGCTTCATTTTGCAGATTATGCTTACACCACAGGTTTCTTTTGGTGGGGGAGTTATCAATTTTGCACTTATTTTCTCGGCAGCTATTGCGCTGAGATATGGTGGTAAAACCGGCGTGATATGCGGCTTTATTGCTGGTATTATCTATGATTTGACTTCTGCTAACCCTATTGGCCTCATGGCACTCTTGCTTGTGGTCAGTTCTTATTTCATGGGCCAAGAGGTAAGAGACAGAATCTCTGGCAATTTTGGTACCTCTATGGGCTTTGTTGCCCTTCAAACTTTTGGTGTCACCTTTATGTATCAGCTCATTAATTCTTTGATTGGCTCTGGTGGCAACTTCTTTGAGGGACTGCTGTTTAAGTCTTTCCCCACCATGTTGTTTACTATTTTGGCAGCGCTGCCTGTTTTCTATGTACTTTCTCATTCCCAAAGGTCTCATTCATCTTTGGGCGGAACTTCGCTCTACCGCGGATCTCACCGAGCTCCTCAGCGCCTTAAATAAGGGGTTAGTATGAATTTCACCCTTGTTATCCTTGCTTGTTGCGCTGTTGCAGCAATTGGTTTGATCATTGTTTACCTCACCTTTGGTAGAAAAGACTCGCCGTTTACCTTTGATATTGGTGGCGGTGCTCCCAAGGCGTCTGGTGGTTCTGACGGCTCTGCCGAGAAGACCCTCTCGTCCAGACTTATCGGATTTGCAATTGCTGTTGGCGGCATGTTTGCCGTGCTTATTGGTCGTCTTTGGACCATGCAGCTCTTATCGTCAGCTGACTATACCGAGCAAGCAGAGAGAAACCGTACGCGCACCGTTACTACCGCAGCTCCTCGTGGTCGTATTTTGGACAGAAATGGCGTGGAGATTGTTACTAACAGGCCAAGTCCAACGGTAGTAGCTCGCGCAGACGTTGCAGAAGACTACATTAAACTGCAGATTCTTGCTAACCTTTTGGGTATGCCTATGTTGGCGGTGCGCAGAAAAATCATGGATACCTCTGATGGCGCCCAAGCGCTTCGCACGGTTTCTGTAGATGTTTCTAGGCGCGTAGTTGCCTACATTTACGCTCATGGCGCATTGCTTGATGGCGTTTCAATTGAGGAGCGCACCCAGCGCGCCTATCCAAACGGTTCTCTTGCAGCTCATGTTGTTGGCTACACCGGAACCGTTACACAAGAGCAGCTTGAAAGCAGTAAAACTGCGGATGGCGGCTTTGTGTATGCCCACGGCGATATCGTGGGACAAACGGGTGTTGAGTATCAGTACGAGTCCGCTCTTCAGGGTGTTCGTGGTGAACAAACGGTGTATGTTGACGCTGCTGGTAATGTTTTATCTCACTCAACGTCTATTGCTCCTCAGAGCGGCTCAGATGTTGTTTTGACCATTGATGCAAACATTCAAAAAGCAGCAGAAGCATCCCTTGTCAGTGTTATCAACACAGTTAGATCACAAGACTTCCAAGGTCGTAGTGCAAGCGTGGTTGCACTTGATTGTACCAACGGTGAAGTTATTGCCATGGCAAGCTATCCAACGTATTCACCTTCAATGTTTGTTGGAGGTATTTCCAGTTCTGACTGGGATACGCTTTCTTCTGAAGAGGCAAACTATCCGCTGATGAATCGCGCAATTGCTGGACAGTATCCATCTGGATCTACCATCAAAGCACTTACTACCTTTGCCGGACTCAAATACGGCATTTGTGACGGAAATTCCAGCTGGTATTGCACGGGTTTCTGGACTGGTTTTGGCGAGCAGTACGGCATGCACTGTTGGCTTCTTTCTGGTCACGGCACCGTTAATCTGATTACCGGTATTACCAACTCTTGCGATATTGTTTTTTATGAGATTGGTAAGGGCTTCTTCTATAACAACGATCATCCAGAGGGCATGCAAGAGACATTCCGCGCCTTTGGACTTGGTGCGCTTTCTGGTATTGACCTTCCAGAAGAGGCATCTGGCCGCGTTCCTGATGCAGAGTGGAAGTGGAATTACTTTACCAGCTCGCCTGATGATGCTCGTAAGTGGCAGGGTGGCGACAACTGTAACCTTGCAATTGGACAGGGCGATCTTTTGGTAACCTGCCTTCAGATGGCAAATGCGTATTGTGGTATTGCAAACCGAGGTCCAATTTACAAACCACATGTTTTGAAGAGTATTAATGCCAGAAACGGAAATGGCTCTGTTATTGAGTATAAAAACGAGGTTATTCTGAGCCCAGAAGAAAAAGATGAGCACCGAGACATTGTTGCTCGTGGTCTTTATGGCGTTGTCTATGAGGAATCTGCTTCTCAGACTATCCACTGGACCAATCTTGATGTCACGGTTAATGGCAAGACGGGTACTGCTGAGCAGCAGTCTATTGGTGAGCCCGTTGGTTGGTTTGTTGGCTATGCACCTGCTGACAAGCCTCAGTATGTTGTTGCTGCAAATCTAGATTGCGCACCTTCTGGCGCAGGTTCTGGTATGTATATTGTTCGAGACGTTTTTGGTGCAATTTATAATCAGCCAGACAACGTTGGTAGGTAAGGAGGCGAGAAACCCATGGCACTTGATTCATCTGCAGTTACAAAACAAAGAATGAACTCACCTTTTAGGAGGCGTGGAGGTATTCCTTCAGGCGGCCTTGCCAAGAAAGAGAAGCTTACTGGTAAGAATATCTTGAGTAATCTTTATCTAGCACAGCTTGTTCCCGCGGCACTTCTCGTCCTCATCGGCATTGTGGTTATCTGGACCGCATCGATGAACATTGCCGAAGCTAGTTTTCCTAGGCACCTTCTGGGTATTGGTTTGGGCCTTGTTTTTGCCACGCTTATGTGGCGCTATGACTACAGAGCACTTGCAAATATGACAAATGTGCTGATTGTTGGCGTAGTTGTATTGATGATTTTGCCTAAGATTCCCGGCTTTGGCGTTTCGGTTAAGGGTATGACTGGTTGGGTTAATATCCCACTTGTAGGATTTAGATTTCAGCCGTCTGAGCTGGGAAAGATTGTCACAATCTTCCTTATGGCTTCGGTGAGTGCTCAGTATAACGGTAAGGTAGAAACGCTTAGAGACTATGTAAAGCTTTGTGGAACATTGATGGTTCCATTCGGCTCCATTATGCTTTTGCCTGACCTGGGAACTGGCCTGATTATTTTGGTTATCGGAGCCACCATCATCATTTGCTCTGGTGCAAAACGTTCTTGGATTCTTGTGACCGTTCTTTTGCTCATTGCTGTTGTTGCTCTTGTTGTTGTGACTTCTATGATTCCTGGTATTCCTCACATTCTTAAGGAGTACCAGATGAAGCGTCTTACCGTCTTCTTGGATCCTTCTGTTGATCCGTCGGGAGACGGCTATAACCTGCAACAGGCAAAGATTGCCGTAGGTTCTGGTGGCTTTATTGGAAAAGGACCAGGTAACGCTACGCAGGCAAGTGGACGATTCTTACCAGAGGCACACACAGACTTTGTTTTTGCACTCTTCTCGGAAGAGTTTGGCTTCCTTGGTGCATTCGTTATGCTTTCACTTTTTGCATGGATGATTTTTGCAACCATTCTGTTTGCCATGAAGACCGAGAATACCTTCTCTAAACTGGTACTTGTTGGTTGTGCGGCCATGTGGTCGTTCCAGGTTTTGCAGAATGTTGGCATGTGTATTGGTATCATGCCTATTACTGGTATTCCATTGCCTTTTATCAGCTTTGGATCAACATCGATGATTGCTCAGCTCGTTTCTGTAGGAATCGTCCAGTCTGTTTACAGACATAGAACAAAGGCGGCATAACCCATGGCAAAAAGAAACAGCTTGGGCAAACTTGCTACCTCTGTATTACAAGAATTCCGCGGGTCGCTTTCATCTCTAGAGCCAACTTATACGCATATCTACGTTGATTCCCTTGCTTCTGAAGAGGTAATCCTGGCTGTACATTCGTATTTTATGCCAGAGAGAACAGATGCAACGGTGCGCGTCTCTAAACTTGCCGACGGTGTTTCGTTTGTTTCTGGAGGCATTGGTCGCACGGGAAAGAATGCTGCTATTCCTGATATTGCGGTGATTATTCCTACGCCAACATCACAGTACGAGGACGCCCTTACCATGTTGGTAAGTCATTCAATTCCTTGTGCGGTGGTTGTGGAGTCTGCAGTCGAAGCGCCAAAAATTGCTGATACGCTCTACAACACAGGGCTTATTAGCATTGTTGCAGGTACCACTGAAGAAGTGCTCTTTGATCGACTCTCTTCATGGATTGCAACTGCAACAGAAAAATCAGTCTCTTTTGCGGCAGCGTATCCTCTTTGTAGAACTCAAGTGGTCAAACAGATAACCGCTGCTTGCGCTAAAGAAAATGCAGCTATTGGAGCTGTAGCATTGGTTCCTGGCTCTGATATGCCGCTGATGACAGCGCGCCAGATCAGACTGGCGCTTGATATTACCGCCGCCTATAACATCAATATGAATGTTGAAACCATCGCCGAACTTCTCGGCGTTGTGGGCGCGGGCTTTGGATACCGTACGGTTGCACGCACGGTCGCAGGCACAGTTCCAGGGTTTGGCTGGGCGCTTAAGGCTGGCATGGGGTACGCAGGTACTCACACTACTGCTCGCGTCATTCACGCGTATGCTCGCAAAATTGCCGAGAAACGCGATGGGGTAGCAGCTGATTCTTCTACCAAAACCGGCGCTTCGAGTGCTTCTACAGATGCAAGCGCAGCAGCAGATACAAATTCACAATCAAATACCGTAGAGATACCAACCACACAGTCCCTCGCCAAAAGATAGAAAGTAGACTATCGTGCGTGTTAAACGAGAAAATCTCTTCCATCTCATTGAGCCCATGCTTCCGCATGTCGAGAAACCCTCAAGATACTTAAATCACGAGTGGGGAGCAGTAGAGGAGCAAGAGGGCCCTTTTCACGTTTGTATGGTCTACGCCGACGTGTACGAGGTGGGTCAGCCTAATTTGGGCATTGCCATTCTCTATAACGCTTTGAATAAGGCACCTCATATTTCTTGTGAGCGCGCCTATCTGCCTTGGGTCGATATGGCAGCTTTGATGCGCAAGCGCAATGTTCCTCTGCTTTCGTTGGAGGGTGCTGCGCCTTTAGCATCTTTTGATGTCGTGGGCTTCACCCTTGCGCATGAAATGATTGCAACCAATAT
>JABZHK010000037.1:0-9278 GCA_015258885.1 Atopobium sp. | reverse complement strand
CCATAGCACGAAGACGAGCAATGGTAGACGCACTGGTCTGCTTAACCTTGTCGGCTACAGCAATGACACCAAGAAGCTTACCCTCAAGCGCAAAGTACAGCGGTGTTTTTGCCTGTTCAGCTAGCTGCTGAGCCTGGGAAGTCAGCTCTTGTGTGCTGATACCCTCCTGCTCCATAAGACGAGCGTTTCCTGCCACAAGGCGTTTCTCGCCAACCGTTGCTATAAGGCCACCACCAGCAACCTGTGAGAACTCCTGTACATCAAGAGAGCTGCCTGCAGACTCTCCAAGCTTCTCTTGAGCATACGTAACAATAGCCTGCGCAAGTGGATGCTCGCTCTTTTGCTCAAGCGCATATGCATACTCGAGCAACTGATTCTCGGAGGTACTACCTGCACAAAGAACATCAGTTACGCTTGGCTTGCCCTCAGTGAGCGTTCCCGTCTTATCAAGAACAACCACGGTTGCTCTAACCGCACCCTCAAGCGCCTCGGCGGACTTGACCAAAATGCCATTTGAAGCGCCCAGGCCGGTGCCCACCATAATGGCGGTAGGCGTTGCCAGACCAAGTGCGCAAGGGCAGGAAATAACCAGAACAGCAACAGCGTGCGAGAGAGCAACCGCAAAGTCACCAGGAGCTACAAAAACAAACCATGCTGCAAACGTTACCAGCGCAATTCCAATGACAACAGGTACAAAGATACCAGCAATGCTGTCAGCAAGACGCTCAATAGGTGCTTTGGAGCTTGTTGCCTCATCAACCAGGCGAATGATGCCTGCAAGCGTTGTATCATCGCCAACAGCGGTGGCACGCATCTTAAACCAGCCGCCGGTAGATACCGTTGCGCCTGTCACGGAATCGCCAACGGTCTTACTTACAGGAACGGGCTCTCCGGTAATCGCGGACTCATCGACAGATCCTTCTCCTTCGATGAGCTGGCCATCAACAGGAATCGACTGACCTGCCCTTACCACAAGCACGTCTCCCACCACAACGGTCTCTGCAGGAACTTCCTGTTCAACACCGTCTTTGACGAGAATAGCCGTCTTTGGAGCAAGGTTCATAAGTGCGCTAATTGCGCCTGTGGTATGACCCTTTGCGCGCGCCTCAAAGAACTTGCCCAGGGAAATCAGAGCAAGAATCACACCTGCGGTCTCAAAGTACATGCCGTGCATTGCTTGGTGAGCTGCAGCAATATCTCCTGCAATAAAAGCATTTGCCATCTGGTACAGGCTAACAACACTGTAAGCAAACGACGCTGCTGAACCCAGCGCAATGAGCGAATCCATATTAGGCGAGCCATGCAAAAACGCGCGGAATCCGCCAATGAAATAGTGACGACAAATAAAGAGAATAGGAATGCAAAGCAAAAGCTCAGTAAGAGCCAAGTTCATCATGCCATTCATTCCAGAAACAGCAGATGGAACAGGTGCGCCTATCATCTCACCCATGGCAAGATAGAGCAGTGGAATGGCAAACGCCATTGAGGAAATAAGCTCGACTCTCTTCTGCTTTACCGCCTTTTCTGAAGCATCGGTAGCATCTGCCTTAGTAGCTGCAGCAGAATCTTTTTTGTCGCTACGAGGTGTTGCCTCATAGCCTGCTTTGCTTACTGCGTCAGAAATCTGCTTGAGGGTATCTGGATTACCGTCATAATCAACTTCCATAGAATTTTTAAGCAGATTAACGCGTGCCTCAGAGACACCAGAGACAGAGTTTGCTGCCTTTTCCACGTGCGCAGAACAACTTGCGCATGTCATTCCTTGTACATCAAAAACTTTCTGATCCATAACGCCACCTTACATAAAACGCTTAAAGAGGTCCATAACCTCATCAATAACTTCTGTATCACCCGACTGGATGCGGTCAACTACGCAAGACTCCAGATGATCCTGCATTACCTCTCTTGAGACGGCCTTAACCGCAGACTCAACTGCCGCAAGCTGAATAAGAATGTCTCCGCAATAACGATCCTCGTCAATCATTGTTTTAATGCCATTTAACTGGCCGATTGCACGGTTAATACGGCGAGAAACCCCACTTTTAAGTTCGCTTGAGCGAGGGGTTGCCTTGTGGTCACAATGACAGCATGTCTTCTGTGTTTGACTGTCTTTCTGAGCCATCTATCCTCCTTTACATACCCTAAGGGGGTATTAGTTTCTATTAGCAATATACCCCCATACGGTATTTTTATGCAACAAAAAAACAGCGACCGAAGCCGCCGTTTTTTATCTACCTATAAAAGAGAAACTCAGCACTCAAAAATACGTGCTATTCATCGTCCTCTTGATCTTCTACACTTCCCTCAACAAGACCTAAAGTACTCTGTGCATCTTCAAGGCTCTCTAAGGCAGTAACACCTCTGAGCTTGCGGTTCATAGCCTTTGTTCTAGTAGTAAGAATCTTATCAATGGTGGTTTCTGCAGTTCTAATCTGTTTCTGAGCCTTCTCAAGCTGCGCCTGATACGTCTCAAACTCTGTCTTAACCGCAGAGAGTACCTTTTGAATCTCGTCTGCATGCTTCTGAATAGCAACGGATTGAAATCCCATTTGAAGACTGTTAAGAAGTGCTGCCATAGTGGAAGGTCCACACACATTAACGCGATACTCTCTCTGTAGCTGCTCAAGCAAACCCGTCTGACTGACTACCTCTGCATAAAGTCCCTCAAAAGGAAGGAACAAAATAGCAAAGTTAGTTGTCTCTGGTGGGGCAATATACTTTGTAGAGATATCTTTTGCCTCTGCCTTAATTCGAGTCTCTAGACCCTTTTTAGCGGCAGCAATCGCCTCTTCATTTCCTGCATTGATTGCATCTACTAGGTGCTCGTACGTATCTCCAGGGAACTTAGAATCAATAGGAAGCCAAACGGTCTCCCCCGACTCTCCAGGCAACTTAACAGCAAACTCGACGCGCTCAGAAGAACCAGAAACAGTGGCAACATTCTCTTCATATTGCTCTGGAGAAAGAATGTCTCTCAGAATTGCACCAAGCTGAATTTCTCCAACAATTCCGCGAGTCTTAACGCCAGAGAGAACTTTCTTTAAGTCTCCAACGCCCTCTGCAAGGCCACGCATTTCTCCCAAGCCTTGATGAACTTGCTCAAGTTGCGTAGATACGCGCTGAAACGATTGAGTCATACGCTCATCAAGCGTTTTCTGGAGTTTCTCGTCAACGGTCTGACGCATAAGCTCAAGCTTTGCTTCATTCTCTTTACGCATGTCGCTGAGCTGTTTGTCAACAGTCTCTCTAACCTTACCAAGCTGCTCAGTTGAAGCCTGGGAAGTTGCTTTCATGTTGTCATCCACACGACGCTGAAAAGCATCAAAGCGAGCATCAAGCTGAGCAATACGCTGATCAGTCTGCTTCGTCTGATTTTGCAGTGTTGAGGTGAGCTTTTGATCAACTACCTCTCTTACCTTCTCGAGCTTTGTATCCATAAGCTCTTGCATTTTTGCCATGTTATCCGTAACACGACGATCCAACTCTTGGGAGCTTCTTATAAGCTCTGCAGATGATGTTTGACTTTGCTCTTGCAGCGTCTTTACTTGCGAAAGCTTAGAGGAAAGTGTGACAAGGCTCACGATAAGCACAATGACAACTACAGCCAAAACTAACAGCACAAGTAAATCCACGAGACTCCCCTAACTCATAGCAGAACAAACAAACGCAAACACAGCAAACGCGATCTGAGTGTTAACCAAAAATCCCGTAGATTACCTGAGCAATGCTGTTAGTAACGCTCTCAACAAAGTTCACAAATGGATTATCGGAATCAACGTCTTTATCTCCATAAGGATTAGTGAAGTAATCCCAGAATTCTTCCCAATAGTTTTGCTGACGATAATACCTATAGGAATCATCATCTTCAGTGCGATCCTGCTTATCATCAGTATCGTTATTTGTTTCGTTCTTGCTGTTCTTTTCTTTCTCTTTCTTAGTAGAAAGCGTCTCATCAGAACCAAGCGTGACGTTGATGGTAAGGCGGTCTTCTCCACGCATGATTTCTACAGGAACGGTCTCTCCAATCTTGTGAGAGCGAACGGCAATAATAGCTGCATCAGCAGAAACTACGCGCTCTCCACCAATAGAGACAATAACATCACCCTTTTTAATACCAGCACCCTCTGCAGGACTATCATCAAGAAGGCCTGCTACATACGCACCGTAATCTACCGAGAGATCATTGCGCTTTGCAAATCGAGGAGTAACGGTCTGCATAGAAAGACCAATATAGGCATGCTTAACTTGCTGGCCAGAAAGAATCTGATTTGCAATATCAATGGCATAGTTAGAAGGAATTGCAAAGCCAATACCCGCAAATGACTTGGTATCTGACGAGAACAACGTACAAATACCCACAAGCTGACCATTAGAGTCAACCAGAGCGCCGCCAGAATTACCTGGGTTAATAGCTGCATCAACCTGGATGAGGTTTGCATAAATAGTGGTTTCTCCACCCTCTGTCTCAAGCATATCTCCACGAGAAAGAGCAGACACGATACCTGCAGAAACAGAGTGATCAAGACCAAATGGACTACCAACACTCATAACCCAACTACCAGGAGCCAAGTTATCGGAATTGCCAATCTCAATTGGAGTAAGGCTATCTCCTTTAAGATCTGCATGAAGAACGGCCAGGTCAGAGGTTGGATCTGTACCAACAACAGTACACTCATACTCTTTATCATTAACGGAGATAGAGAACGTATCCATACCCTCAATGACGTGGTAATTGGTAAGAATGTCTCCATTTGTGTTCAATACAACGCCAGAACCGGTTGAGCCCGATGAATCACTGGTAGCCTTAACGGACACAACCGAAGGCAAAACCTTAGAAGCTACCGTTTCTGCCGTCTTAGTATCAGTTGGTTCTGCAGCAGGACGAGACGTCGCTGCTTGAGAAATAGTTGCCTGACCAGATACTGCAGGAAGCTTAGAAATTCCCTCTCCCAAAGCAATGGTAGGAACACAAGCAACGGCAAAAGCAATTGCACAAGCTGTTCTTTTTACACTTGAGCTTTTGAACATAGATATAAATCCAGTCTGCTTAACTGGCGAGAAACGCTTATAAACAGCGGAATCTGTGGTTAAACCATGTGCTTGGTTCTCCATAGACATCCTCCTTAACATCACTTTGATGCAAACAACTAACGCACATAATTCTGCGCTAAACATCAATTTTTCAATATGAGTATTCTACCCGTTATACCGGACAAAAAATCGTTTCTCATTATGAGAAAGACGCGCGGGAGTCCTGCTCGTAAGTAAGAAGTTTGCAAATCCCATTAAATACGGTTTGTACCTGCGATTATGCTCTAAACAGATAGCCTACGCCACGAACCGTCTCAAGATGAGCAGCTGCTTGAGGGCCAATCTTTGAGCGAACACGCCTTACGTGAACGTCTACTGTTCTAGTGCCACCACAGTACTCAAAGCCCCAAACACGCTGCAAAAGAGCCTCACGCGAGTATGCACGAGACGGATGGGTTGCCAAGAACGACAGCAGCAGATACTCCATATACGTAAGATCAACAGGAGATTCATCAATATAAACCTGATACGTTGCCAGGTTAATCTTTATGTTGTCAACAATAACCAAGTCTCTAGAAGTACTCTCGGTGCCTGGCCACAAAAGTAGTGAGCACCTCAGGCTAAACTCCTGAATTGTTGCTGTAGACAAAATAAAATCGCTCTTGCCCTGAACAGGCAGAACAAACTTAGAAAGATTATCAAGGTCAGCAACAAACAGGCGAGCAATTCCACCATTTTGCGCAGAATAATTCTCAACCGTGCTGATAACATCCTGGGAAAGTTCTTTTTGATCAAGAATAATCAGGTCAAAGGTATGGCCAGAAGCCGCAGCCTGTGAAAATGAAGCAGCATTTGCAAGAGCAATAGACACATCAATGACATGCGAAAGTTCACGCATACGTTCATGTAAGCGTGTCGTTGCAGATACAAGAAGAATATTCTTGTGATGCATCGATTCCCCCTAGGATAAGCTTAATCTTATAAAGCATACCACAAGCTGCGAATAAAGAGCAGATATACCTCATTATCTGCAATTAGGGCGAGAAGATCTTCTCGCCCTAAAATATTTTTACGTTAGCGTATTAATTGTAAAAAGCATGGGTTTTACGCAATTGCGCCAATAAACTCAGCTGTTCGAGGGTTCTGTGGATTGTTGAAAATGACATCAGGAGTACCTTGTTCAACTACCACTCCCTCTTCCATAAAGACCACGCGATCTGCCACGTCTTTTGCAAAACCCATCTCATGCGTTACCACAATCATGGTCATACCAGAGTTCTTTGCCAGATCACGCATGACATCCAAAACACCACGAACAAGCTCGGGGTCAAGCGCGGAAGTAGGCTCATCAAACAGAAGTACATTTGGATGCATAGCAACGGCGCGAGCGATTGCTACACGCTGCTGCTGTCCACCGGAAAGCGCACCAGGCTTGAAGTCTGCTCTATCGGCAAGGCCAACAGCCTCCAGTTGCTTTAGCGCCTCTGCCTCTGCCTCCTCTTTTGACTTTCCTAGAACCTTAATCTGACCAATCATTACGTTCTCTTTAACCGTTAAATGACCAAACAGATTGAACTGCTGGAAAACCATTCCCACATCTCTACGAAGGGCATTTACCTCTGCCTCGTTTGTACCCGTAATCTCTTGATCTTCAATAAGAATATGGCCTGCAGAAGGAGTCTCCAGTAGATTGATGCAACGGAGCATAGTGGATTTACCGGAGCCCGAAGGACCAAGCACAACCACAACTTCACCTGGCCAAACAGTCAGGTTAACGTCATTTAAGACATGCGTTGATCCAAACGACTTATTGAGATGCTCAATACGAACAATAGGATGTTCACCTGACTCGAAAGCATGGTTAGTAAGAGGCTTATCGCGCTTGTATGCCTCTTGTGCAGCAACTTCAGCATCCAAGGCAGGATATTCTGTGTTTGATTTCTTTTTAAAAGAAAAGAACGACATTAGTTTTCCTCCTTGGAAAGAGCTTGGGTATTACTCGCTGCAGTGTTTGCTGTAGTGGTTAATGCAGTGCTTACAGTTTTTCCTGTTTCTGACTGCTCCATGCGTTTCTCGATACTGCCAACCACCTTAATAAGTGGCAGGGTAATTGCCAAATAGAACAGAGCTGCTGTCATGTAAGGCGTCATGTTTCCCGTTGAGGTAGTGAGGTTTTTAGCAAACATCATCAGCTCCATAACGCCTACAGAAGAAAGCAACGAGGTATCTTTGTAGGACGTAATAAAGTCGCTGGTAAGAGGAGGAATAACACGGCGGATAGTTTGAGGAATGATGATAAACGTCATGGTCTGGAAACGATTCATACCAAGAGAGCTTGCTGCCTCATACTGACCCTGCGGGATTGACTGAATGCCCGCGCGGAAAATCTCAGAAAGATACGCAGAAGAGTTAATAGCGACCACAATAAAGCCAAGCAAATTGGTGTCCAGATTGATATTTAACATAGGAAGACCAAAGAACAGAATATAAATCTGCAGGAAGAATGGGGTTCCACGCAACAAATTGATATATACCACCGCAAGTGCACGCAGGAGCGGATTCTTGGAAATCTTCAGCAGCGCAAAGCCCATTCCCAGCACAATAGCCACAGGATAGGCGCAAATTACAATTGCAAGACAAACGAGCCATCCAGGAAAGAGCATCACAACTGAAGAGACAATCAGTTGAGGCTTTAAGAACATGCCCAAAAAGCGGTTGGAATTCCACGCTTCAACCCAAGGCTGAGCATCAAGCCAATTCACTAGAGCCTGAACAGGAGTGTTAGAAATAATGGTGATTTCGGGAGAAGAGGCAAGCTTTTGAGTCCCTTGCTCAGTGGTATATGTTCCCTCAACAGTGTACGAACCGCCGTCAGCAGGAAACTTCATGCCGGAAATCTCTACACGAATTAACTTCTGAGCGTCCACGGGTGTTGCAAAAGAGATAACAACCTGCGTTCCCTGTACGCTTGCAGTTGCCTCGATCTTCTCGCGCGTAAGACCTGAAAGAACGGTCACCTTAGTAGTTGCACTCTGCAAATCAGAGCCCTCTGGAAGCTGTAAGGTCAGCTGAGATATCTGCTCATCCTCAACTGTTCCCTCCCAGGTCAAGCGTGTCTCTTTGCCACCAATAACCCCATTGCCTTCCGTCTGATTTGACTTAGCTGTTGCCTTATTTGTGGTGAGAGCAAAAGCACTCTGAACAGAAAACACGCTCAGAGACATAAAGAACAGCCCACTCAAAAGAAGCGTGGCGAGAAGAACTACAAGCAGCGAGGAGTACGCACGATTATGCGAGAGCTTTGATTTAGCCGAATCATAAGCCGTACTTTGAGGTGCAGATTCAGCTTTGAAACTCGCAGATGACACGCACAAGGACAGTTGCTGTCCTGACATAGTTTTGTGCAAAAGTGCAATCACGTGATACTCCTTTAGAGCTTGAGATGCCTAAGCGCTGATACTAAAAACAGAGCAGTGCTTGAAGCCAAATCTGACTTCAAGCACTTTTGCTGAGCTGGTAAAACTAGATGTTAGAGCCAAACCATTTGGTCTTAAGGGCAGTCATGGTTCCATCCTTCTCCATGTCTGCAAGAACCTTGTTGATTGCCTCGGTCAGCGCAGGATTGTCCTTGGAAACAGCAATGCCATACTGCTCACCTGTTGGAATCTCTTTTGCAATAGTCAGGTCAGAATATGAAGTGCTAATCAGATTGGAAGCAACAGGCAGGTCAATGACCATAGCATCGTACAAACCAGTCTGGACTCCTGCCATTGCTGCAGCAACATCGTCTACAGAAACAATAGTTGCCTTTGGAAGGTTCTCCTTGGCCCAATCCTCGCCGGAAGTACCTGTCTGAACAACAACCTTCTTGGAGGCGTCGTTGAGCGTCTGCTCGGTCTCAGTGCTGCCAGACTTAACAACCAGGGACTGATTGGAGTCGAGGTAAGAAGTAGTGAAGTCTACCTCCTGAGAGCGCTCGTCAGTGATGGTAATACCTGCGATAGCAACGTCTGCTTTGCCACCCTGCTTAATAGTTGGAACAAGAGTGTCAAACTTCTGGTTTGGCAGGTACGTAACCTCAAGATTGAGTCTCTTTGCAATCTCGGTAATAAGATCAACGTCAAAACCAACAGGAGTAGTTGAGTTGCCTTCAAAATACTCAAAAGGCTGGAAACCAAGCTCTGCAACAACAGTCAGATGACCTTTAGTTACCAGCGTATAGCTTGAATCAGAGGATGAAGTAGTGC
>JABZHK010000036.1:0-9467 GCA_015258885.1 Atopobium sp. | reverse complement strand
TTATTACCCAATATAAATCTACATTCAACATAAGTAGGTTAGCTTGACTGACTCCTAAAAATGGCCCAGAGATAGTAGCGGTCTCTAAATCAATATTTTCTGCGGACCCAAAATCAGACTTAAGACCATTTTTCTTATTCTCATATTGTTGCACAACATACTGAGCTGCCTGCTTTTTTAACTCTGGCAGTCTCATAGTATTCAGCTTAAAAAACCAGTTGTTAATCAGTAAGCCACAAATAATAAGAACTACCAATAATGACAGACCTTTTATAAACCTTTTTCTACGCTGCATCATCTGTCACCTCACTAGAACTGCTTGTCGCAATTGACATACGAGTAATGACTAGGTTGCTCTAATGATATTCCGTACGAGTATGCTTTAACAGCTAATCTGTCGGCCAATGGCTATATTTCAGCGTTGAATGAAAAAAAAATAAGAATGGCATAACAACACTTCATAGCTGCCATTCTTATTACAAATAACTCTATTGTTTGATTTGGTTTTAGAGATTGTGCTTCTTCATCCTTTGCTCAAAGAGCTCGTTGATAATCTTTGACATCTCTTCAACTTGTTGAGCACTAGGTTCACCCTCAAATGTAGCGTATAGCTCTGGATGCTTCTGAGCAATATATTCACAAGACTTGCCTGTTGCGTGGCCACGAACAAAGAATGGAATACGCTTCATATACTCAGGATTTACTAATGCCAAGATCTTCTCGTCTGCTGTTTTACTCATGAGTTCCTCCCCTTGCATCTAATTTCTCATGTACAGCTGTTGAGGATTCTTCCCAAGCTTTGAGTTCTTCATAAATAGTTTCTGCCAAATTCACAGAAACACCTTTTACCTGAGAGATATCCTCAACACTTGCAGCCTTTAAGCGCTTAAAAGAGCCAAAATGACGCATGATATCTTTTTTACGTTTAGGTCCTACACCAGGGATTTCGTCCAGAATAGAGACGGTCATTGCCTTATCTCTAAGCTCACGATGGAACGTAATCGCAAAACGGTGAGACTCATCACGAACTTGCTTGATAAGGTACAGAGAAGCCGACCCTGTAGGTAACACGATTGGCGTGTCGTCCCAAGGTACAAAGACTTCCTCATCAGACTTAGCAAGGCCGCAGACAGGAATATCCAACCCCAGCTCATTAAGCTGGTTGATGGCAGCGGTCAACTGAGGCTTACCACCATCAACTACCAGCAAATCAGGTCGTGAGCCAAAGCGTTCATCTGCCATACGCTCCGGGCTATACCTTCTGCCCAGGACTTCTGTCATTGAGACAAAGTCGTTTGCTTCATCAAGCTCAGCGCGAATCTTAAAGCGACGATACTGGCTTTTATCAGCCTTTCCGTTAGTAAAGACCACCATCGAGGCAACGGTAAAGTTGCCATGAAGCGTAGAGATATCAAAGCACTCAATGCGCAGCGGCGGCGCATCAAGCGCAAGTGCGCTTTCCAGCTGAAGAAGCGCCTGGTTAGTGCGGTCATCAGCATAGCCCGTGCGAATCATGTGGCGCATCAGCGCATGGCGAGCGTTAGCAGAAGCCATCTGGAGAAGACGGAACTTCTCGCCGCGTTGTGGGTGGTGAAGCACGCAGTTGTGGCCTCGTTTTTGCGTCAGCCACTCGGACAAAACCTCTGCGTCGAGAAGATCGATGGGCAAGTTAACCTCTGCGGGAATGTCAGCGGTTTCGTCGTAGTAGCGCTTTAGGAAGCCCGAAACCAGCTCTTCCTCGGAAACGTCCAAGCCTTTGTCCAGGATAAACTCAACTGAGCGGATGGTACGACCTTCTCGCACAACAAAAACGCAGGCAGCGGAGATAGTTTCTTCTCGATAAATGCCAATGAGGTCAATGTTGACCGAGGTAGGAAATGTGACTTGCTGGCGGTCGTCAAGATCAGAAAGTGAAGTCAGGCGGGACTTAAGCCTAGCTGCCTTCTCAAAATCCAGGTCAGCGGCGGCTTCTTGCATCTGATCTTTGAGCTCAGAGACAATCTCGGAACGATTTCCGCGGAGAAAGTTTTCTACCTGCCTGACGTTCTTTGCGTAGGAAACGGTATCAATGGCGCCAACGCACACGCCAGGTCCCTTGCCTACGTGGTAATCAAAGCAGGGACGTCCCTTCTTTGCCAGCAGCAAGTTAGCAACAGCCGCCCCATCAGGGTCTTTTTCGAGCAAACGCTTAGCACGCTTCCACTCCACGCACGTAGCGGAGCAGATAGGCACTACTTTTCTGAGCGTCTCAATGGTCTGGCGAGCGGCGTTAGAATCAGTGTAGGGACCAAAATAGCGCGTACCCTTCTTGTGTTTCTCGCGCGTGTATTTAATTGCTGGGAAGGTATCTGACTCGGTAATGGCAATGTAGGGATAGCTCTTATCGTCTTTGAAGTCCACGTTAAAGTACGGACGATACTGAGCGATAAGATTGCGCTCCAGCACCAGTGCTTCGTGCTCGTTTTCTACCACAATGTAGTCAAAACTACGCACGACCTGCATCATCAGTGGAATCTTGGCTCGATCATCTTGAAGTGTGACGTACTGCCTCATGCGAGCACGCAGGTTCTTAGCTTTTCCTACATAGATAACCTTGCCAGACCCATCTTTCCAGAGGTAACAGCCTGGATCAGTTGGCACCTGATCAACCTGCTCTCTGATGGATACCAGATCATCTGAAGGCTCGGAAGAAAATGACGGCGCAAGTCCTGGTGCCCCCGAAGGCACGTAGTTAGGGTCAAGGTTGTTCTGAGAGTTATCTTTGCCGCCTCTGGCACCGCTTTTGGCCATGCTATGACCTTACGCGAGAAACCAGTGCACGAAGCATGGCAGACTCTGGTGATTTGAAGAGGATTGCCAAGCCATAGGTAACCAAAACAGCTGGAATACCTGCAAAGATGCAATACAGCACGCCGTAAAGCGCTCGTCCATCTGGTACACCAATAACAGCGCGCAGACCCACCATGATAAGAAGTGCTGCAGCCGATCCTGCCAGGCCAAAAAGAATTGAACGAACAAATGCAAACACCATGGACTTAAGTCCAATCTGACCAAGGTGCTTACGCAGGCTGATCAACATAATGGTATCGATAACCACATAGAAGATGGCTGAAGTAGTTGCTACAAACATCATGCCAAAGTGAGAAGTACCCACCAGCAGCACTAAAACCTGCACGACAGAGCCAAGCGTTGCAGAAACAGCGTAGAGCGTCATACGACGCATAGCAGAGCAGACTTTTTGCAGGTACATGCCAATGCCATACAAAGGCAAAGCAAGCGACTGGCCAATCAAGAATTGCTGGGTTAACAGCAGTTGGTCTTCAGTGAACTTGCTTGCTCCAATAATAGAAACAAGAGGCATCGAGAAGATCATCAAGTACATCATGAACGGCACGGTAAAGAAAAGAATCTGGTTGATACCGTGCTTGAAGTCCTTCTTGAACTGGTCCATATTCTCTTTTGCCCAGCTATCGGACAGCTCGGTAAAGAGGGCTGTGGTAATAGGCACCGTCAAAATGGAATATGGCAGCGTGTACCAAAGACGAGCGTATGCCGCAATGGATGCACCAGACGCGGAAACGCTGAGCTGCGAGCTTGTCTGCACCGACATAGTTACAAACGTGGCAACCACAACAATCAGAGCAGGCGCGCCAATCTTAAGCGTCTCTTTAAGCGCGGGGTCTTTGAGGTTAATTCTCCACGAGAGCTTAATCCCCTTGCGCTTGAGTGACGGTACCTGAATCAGAACCTGAATCAGAACGCCCAGAGGATTTCCCAGTGCAAGAATAAGTAGACCCAGCTCAGGATTAGTGTTAACCAAGAAGGCATACGCAAAGAACGAGGCTGTAGTCACAAAGTTATTAAAAATAGGAGCCGCTGCTGGCCAGAGGTAGTCTCGCTCTGCATTTAAAACACCAGAGAAAATGGTGGAGAAACAATACAGCATAACCTCAATAACAAAGAACCTAAAGAAGTACACTGCCAGCGTTGGGTCAAAATCAGCACCTGCCGAGAAGGACTGTGTATACACCACCTCTGCGGCAAAGAAGAAGCCTAGAACAGCAACAAGTCCGGTTGCGACAACAACAATGGAAAGCAAGTTAGAGGTATAGGCATTTGCCTCATCCTGTCCAACCTTCTTCTTAATAGAAAGATATACCGGCAAAAAAGCCGTGGTGAGCATTCCCGCACCAACAAGCTCATAGAGCTGGTCAGGAAGGGTGTTTGCAATGGAATAGCAGCTTGCAAGAACGGTAGCACCCATAGCAAATGCTTGGGCCCAGGTTCTTAAAAAGCCCGTAATACGGCTAATCAGAACAAGTACGCTCATCATAGAGGTAGAACGACTTAAGTCTTTTTGCTTAGAAGCATCCTCTTCATCAGAAGAAACCTCTTCACTATAAGAATTACCTGTGTCGAAGTTGCCGTCTGACACAGAGCTGTTATCTGCCTCAGAGTTACCCTCTTCAGCAGCGGCCTCTTCGAGTTTCTGACTTACAATCTGCTCAAAGACTTCATCCTCAATTGGTTGATGAAACGTCTCTGGAACAACAATGGTGTCCACTACAGGAGGCTCATCAAAGGTCTGATCAAGAGCCTTGCTCAGAGTTTCTTCAGATAAGGTTCCATCAGAAGACTCTGCTGAAAGTCGCATATGTTTGGGCTGATATGCCACTAGTGCACCTCGCGAACAATATCTGCAAACGTAGCCGATACAAATGAAGCCAAATCTTCTGGAGAAAGCGTTAAACTGAGTCCGCGTTTTCCACCAGAGATATGGATGAGCTCAAAAAGCTGAGCAGTCTCGTCAATTATAGTGGGAAACTGCTTTTTCATACCAACGGGAGTGCAGCCACCACGAACATAACCTGTTAAACCCTCAAGCTCTTTAACAGGCAGCATGGAAAGGTTCTTTTGGCCGGACGCAGCTGCTGCTTTCTTAAGATCAAGCTCTTGATCTACAGGAATACAACACACCACATGCTCACCACTTGAAGACACGCAGACAAGTGTTTTGAACGCAGCGTCTGGATCTTCTCCAAGCATCTCTGCAATATGAGTGCCCAACTCTCCAGAAGGAACGTCTTCGTCTACCTCATAAGATTGGAACTCGTAGGCAATATTGGCAGCATCAAGCTCCCTCATGGCGTTTGTCTTTTGAACCTTTGCCGTTTTTCTCGCCATGTTATGCGCGCTTCTTCTGAGCTTTTTTCTCTGCAGCTAGACGTGCGTTATCGCGGTCAAGAATTTCTTTAAGGAACTTGCCGGTATGACTTTCTGGAGTTGCCGCAACCTTTTCTGGCGTACCGGAAACAACTACCGTTCCTCCGCCGTCGCCACCCTCTGGACCCATATCAATAATACGGTCAGCCATCTTAATGACATCCAGGTTGTGCTCAATAACAAGAACGGTGTTACCCGCATCAACAAGACGCTCAAGAACAACAATAAGCTGTCTGACATCCTCAAAATGAAGGCCAGTTGTTGGCTCGTCCAGAATATAAAGAGTTTTACCGGTCTGCTGACGGTGAAGCTCTTTTGCAAGTTTGACACGCTGTGCCTCGCCACCAGAAAGCGTGGTTGCTGGCTGACCAAGATGAATGTAGCCAAGCCCAACATCATGGAGAGTCTGCAGCTTGTTCTTAATGCGAGGAATGTTTGCAAAAAACGCAAGAGCCTCATGAACTGTCATATCAAGCACGTCAGAGACGGACTTGCCGTGGTAGAGGATCTCGAGCGTCTCACGGTTATAACGCTTGCCGTGACAGACCTCACAAGGAACATAGACGTCAGGCAGGAAGTTCATCTCAATCTTGATCTGGCCGTCGCCCTTACAAGCTTCGCAGCGGCCTCCCTGGACGTTAAACGAGAAACGACCAGCTGAGTAACCACGAGCACGGGATTCTGGAACTGAAGCATACAGGGCACGCAGGTCATCCCAAAGACCAATATAGGTTGCTGGATTAGAACGAGGTGTTCTACCAATAGGACTCTGATCAATATCAATGACCTTGTCGATAAGATCGACGCCTTCAAGCTTTTTATACTCTCCCACCACGCGCTCTGAATGCTGAACTGCATTGGTAAGCGCGGGAGCAAGGGTATCGGTAACCAAAGAAGACTTACCAGAGCCAGAAACACCTGTGACTACTGTCAATGTGCCCAGCTCGATAGCGGCGGAAACGTTCTTAAGGTTGTTAGCACTAGCTCCCGTAATCTTGATTTTTCCGCGACCGGGCTTACGACGAGCCTCTGGCAGCCTAATCTGCTTCTTTCCCGTGAGATACGCACCTGTGATGGAATCAGGGTTTTCAACAATCTCTTCTGGAGTGCCAGCAGCAACAACGTGACCACCAAGCTCACCGGCGCCGGGGCCCATGTCAATAACGTAGTCAGCTGCGCGAATAGTATCTTCATCGTGCTCGACAACAAGTACGGTATTTCCGCGGTCCCTAAGCTGCTTGAGCGTCTCAATGAGGCGATTATTATCTCTTTGATGCAGACCAATGGAAGGCTCGTCCAGAATGTAGAGAACGCCCATAAGACCAGCGCCAATCTGAGTTGCCAAGCGAATACGCTGGGCCTCTCCACCAGAAAGCGATGCTGCTGCACGAGAAAGCGTGAGATAGTCCAAGCCAACGTTTACCAAGAACTGCAGCCTTGCCACAATCTCTTTGACAATAGGACCTGCAATAACCTTCTGACGATCAGTAATAGTCAGCTGCTTGAAGAACTGGAGCGACTCTTTACAGGAAAGTTCACAGACCTCCCAGATGTTTTTCTCGCCAACCGTAACAGAGAGAATTTCTGGCTTTAAGCGAGCTCCGTGACAGGTTGTACAGGGCATCTCGCGAATGTACTTCTCAAGATGCGTCTTCATATTTTCTGAGGTGGTCTCTTGGTACTTGTCAAAAAGAATCTTTCTGACGCCAGAGAACGTAGTAAACCAATGCGTATTGCGGCCGTCGCGCGTCTTGTAGTCAACGCGAATCTTAGTGGAACCAAGGCCACCGAGAAGGGCATCTTGTACCTTCTTGGGCAGTTTATTCCAAGGTGTTGTATCGGATACGTCAAAATGCTTGCAGACTGCAGACAAAATCTGAGGATAGTAATTGGAGTGACCAAAGAGGCTTCCAAAAACGCCTTCAGAGACAGACAGTTTTGGATCAGCAATGAGTGCCGCAGCATCAATAATTTTGCGAGTTCCTAGGCCATCACAGTCAGGACAAGCTCCGTAAGGTGCGTTGAACGAGAAATCGCGAGGCTGCAGGTCATCCATAGAGTGACCGTGAATTGGACAAGCAAGCGCCAGCGAATACTGCAAGAGCTCTTCTGGCATAGTCTCTGGATTGGATTTATCGGCCAGGAGCAATATGCCTACCTTGCCCTGGGCAAGCTTAGTTGCCTGCTCAACACCCTCAACAATACGGCCCAAAGAATCAGGACGAATGACAATACGGTCAACGACAACCTCAATATCGTGCTTGAGCGTTTTACCCAGCGTAATCTCTTCATCAAGTTCACGGACTACGCCGTCAACACGAACGCGAGAAAATCCTTCTTTGCGCAGGTCCTCAAAAAGTTTGACGTACTCACCCTTGCGACCCAAAACAACAGGAGCCAGAACATAGGCTCTGCGTCCCTGACCAGCCTCAAGGATTTTATCGGCAACCTGATCTGTTGTCTGACGCTCAATAACGCGTCCACACTCAGGACAGTGAGGAGTACCCATACGAGCATACAAAAGACGCAGATAATCATAGATTTCTGTAACAGTACCTACGGTAGAGCGAGGATTTCTAGAAGTTGTCTTCTGATCAATAGATACAGCTGGAGAAAGACCGTCAATAGAATCAAGGTCTGGCTTATCCATCTGTCCCAAGAACTGACGGGCATAGCTGGACAAGGACTCAACGTAGCGGCGCTGTCCCTCTGCGTAAATGGTGTCAAAGGCAAGGCTTGACTTGCCCGAACCAGAAAGTCCCGTAATAACTACCAGCTGATCACGAGGGATATCAATGTCAATATCTTGCAGGTTGTGCTCTCGAGCGCCACGGATAGCAATTTTGCTTGAAGCCATAGTTCCTCACATAACCAGTTTGACGTGCGCGTCTCTTTTGACGCACCTACTGCCAAACAATAGAAAACAACATCAGTACACAGATGCAATTTGTGCGTACTGATGTTCTAGTATACCCAAGTTAGTGCTGCCAAAGCACGGCAAGCGCGCTTCCCTATTTAACACGAACCTTCATCACGGCCTTTTTAAGCTTAGAGCCAGATTTCTCCAGCGTGCAGCCTGGTTTGTGGGCATCAGATGGAGGTGTCACCAGAAAATCACCTGCGTGCAGGGTGACCCATGTCTCTTCCCCAGGATTGGTATAAGCACCAAAATCAGCGTCAGTATTGAACTCACCCTTAAGAACACACTGTTCAAGAGGGGCAACGGCAATGCTTTCGGTGCCAGAAATAACTACGTGAATATCGGCGTAAATCTTATGAGCCTCATAGTCCTTCTCGCCAGGCAGAGCTGACTCAAACTCCATAACGTTCACAAAAACGTTATCTCCGTCAATTTCTGTCTTGCCCAAAGGCAGCTCGTCCAGATTGTGGGTTGTCAAAAACTCCGCAGCACAAGCCATATATTTCTGACCAAAGTCATTCTCAGATAAATTTTTAATTGACGAGAAAATCATGTGAACCTCCTACGTTCAGCTAAAGTGCGCCGAAAAGATTATAGCTATCTCGTTTGCCATAAAGTTCTATGGGTAGAATTAAGTAGTTACTGCATACAACTGCTACATAAGGAGAGATATGGCAGACGTAGATATTGATCGTGAGGCGCTTCGCAAAGAGATTGACGCTGCACTTCACGGCAAAAAGAAAGAGCCTCAGCCACCAGCGGGTTTTGAACTTAATCAGCACTCAAGCGTGAAACACGTTATTGGCGTTGTTTCTGGTAAGGGTGGCGTTGGCAAGTCTTTTGTCACCGGCATTCTTGCAACTAACCTTGCTCGCGCAGGTAAACGCGTTGGTATTCTTGACGGTGATATTACCGGTCCTTCAATTCCTCGTATGTTTGGCATCTCTGACGAGCGCTCTTACGGCGTTGAAGAGCAGCTTATTCCTATCGAGGATGCAAACGGTATCAAGATCATGAGCGCCAACCTGGTGCTTCAGAACGAGACCGATCCTGTTCTCTGGAGAGGCCCCGTTGTTGCTGGCGCTATTCAGCAGTTCTACAGTCAATGTAACTGGGGAGACCTGGATTATCTGCTGATTGATATGCCTCCAGGAACAGGCGACGTTGCGCTGACGGTATTCCAGTCCCTTCCTGTTGAGGGTGTTGTGATTGTTTCTTCTCCACAAGATCTTGTTCAGATGGTTGTGGGCAAGGCAGTGCGCATGGCAGAAATGATGCATGTACCTGTGCTTGGTTTGATTGAGAACATGGCATATATCACCTG
>JABZHK010000035.1:5490-9607 GCA_015258885.1 Atopobium sp. | reverse complement strand
TGCTGACCCAGCGGCGACAAAAACGTTACTGCACCGCTCGACGTAACCTCATTGCCCTCCTTGGCCCTGAACACCCTGGCGAGAAGATCGTTGAGCTCCTGACTTTTTGCGGCTGGCGCAAGCTCCGCATCCACACGACAATCGCATCCCGGGCCGCCGACCAACTCCAGCTGCTGCTCTGCTGCATAACCTGCAGGTCCTTCGGGCACATAGAGAGAAAACGTCACTTCACGCTTCTGCGACAGCTTGCGCACAAACTTAAGACGCGCCTCCGAAAGATCTTCAACTCGCGAGAAAACAAGTGCAGGTCCATGCGTTGGGGTAGACTGCAGCAGATAATCCAGACACTGACACACCTCAACGTAAGACTTTTCTTCAAGCAGCATCTTGTAATGCTCTAACACCTTACAAGCACTCATCTGACCGGCAGAAAGTTGACCGGAGTCTACAATTTGATCAAGCTCCGTAAGATACTCTGGAGCAAGCTTAGACAGAAGCTCCACGGTACCCTTGCTCGTAGTTAAAGTGCCTAGCTCATCAGCAGACATTCCATCCAGAATCTGCTGGAAAAAAACCTTGCGAAGCGTATTTGAAAGCAGACGATCTGAGCTTCCATACAGCTTCCATTGATCGCGCATCCACTCATCAAAAGTTGAAACATTCACGCCAACAGAGAGCTCTTGGATGGCTCCAAGCTGTCTCTTAACTAACAACACAGTATCGGAAGAAGGCACTATAAGCTGAACAGACCCCCACCTCTCACGTGAAGCCCTTAGCTGCTCTTGAATAGAGTTTGATAAGAAAGCACCTGTTTGTTGTTTGTACAGAAGCAAGCCCATACGTCACCTCTCCGATTTTTCTTACTTCTAAAGTTACCACGCACACCGGACATAAATTAGAATCAAACTAAACAACAACTAAAAATCCCGCATCAAAAGGATTTTCATGATTATTTTGCTTCCACCATCATCAGGAAAAACCGCTCCTACCTCTGGACCTTCTCTTGACCTCTCATCGCTTTTGTTTGGCTCCGAGCTAAGCACCTGTCGAGAAGAACTTATCAAAGATCTACAACAGGTTTGTTCTCATGCAGACGCAGCTCAGGTGCTTAAAATTGGTCCGAACACCGTCGGAGACATAGCCGACAACTTAGACGTCTATGAAGCTCCAACCACAACCGCGCTCAATCTCTATACTGGCGTACTTTTTGAAGCTGCAAAATTTAACCAAACACTTGAAAACGCCACGTTAGAAAACACGCAGAAAACAGTCACATTACCAGCAGATATCCTTAACTCAGAAATCATGATTTTCTCTGGTCTCTGGGGAGTTGTAAGACCGCACGATCTTCTCCCCAACTATAGACTGTCTGCCTCAATCAAGCTGCCCACCGTTGGTACCGTTGCAACTTACTGGAAAAAGCAGCTCAATCCCCTGCTGAACGTCGCTCTCAAAGATCAGATAGTTGTGGATTGTCGCTCAGGAGAATACAGAAAGATGTGGACGCCTTCAGCAAAGCACCCTTGTGAGCTGCTGCAAGTTGTTGTACAGCGAGAAGATCCTCGTACGGGAAAACGTAGCGTTGTGTCGCATAATGCAAAACATATGCGTGGCGTACTGGCAGGCGCCCTCTTTGAGCAGCGAGCAAGCGGGAAACTTTCCGAAGAAGTGAGCGTGTCTCAAATTGTAGAAATTGCAAGCAATCTACCAGGCGTAATTGATGTTGACGTAAGCACAGCAAATGCTTCTGGAGAATCAGCGCTTACGCTAGTAACTGGTTGCTAGTCAAAACTAATAGGCTTAAGCGTTCTTAGCGCTAGTCTTTTGAGCTTTTTTGACCTGCCTCATCAGCCACTGGAACACCATAACTACAACAATTGTGACTACAAAGACAAAGATGCCTCGTACAAAAGCGTTTCCAAGCAAGCTGTATGGGAATCTGCTAAGCCTAAGCCCCAAAAAGTTAATAACAGGAATCTGGAACAAATAGACTCCTAAAACACCAGCAGATACCGTGCTGATGCATTTCTTGGCACCATCGGAAAGCTCCTGCAGCCTTGGCTCAAGATTCAGCACAAACAGGAACAAAGATGCCGCTTGTACTACACAAAGGAAGTTTTTAATAGCAACTGGATAACTCTGATACGTCATTTCTGGCGTCAGTGGGGTTCCAAAGTTGTTAGCAATAAGTCCCCAGCCAAACATAGACGCAGATGAAAGCAAGAAAATTACAGTAAGCACAAGATTGTTGTTAGTAAATTTTGGAAGCTCGTCGTAATACGTCTTAACGTAATATCCCAGTAGATAGTAGAAAAGGCCATCACTGTTAAACGCAGCCCATCTAAACAGCTGATCAAAGTAAACACCACGAACACCAAGAAACTCAAGAAGAGGCAAACCAAAGCTCACAAAGAGCGTAAGTGCCATAACATAGAGCAGGGTTTCTTTCTTTTGAACTACCAAAGAAAGCACAGGCGTCAAAAGATATAGATACAAAATGGTATAGATGAACCAAAGAGTGCTGTTAACGTTATTGGTTAGAAGGCGCTTTACAAAATCAACAACACCAGCACTTGCGGCAACCTCTTCGGCACCCCAAAACTTTGTAGGAAAAAGTACGTACATCAGATACACCACTGCGCTACCAAAAATGAGCGCCATCAGCGTCTTTCTTGCACGCTTCATAAAGAATGTCTTTGTGGAGTATTTGCTTCTATACCCAAGCAGATTCATACCACTCAGCATAAAAAAGATGGGTACCGCGTAAATAAACGCAGCTTGCAAAGCTAAAGAGAAGGCCCACGTTTTAGTGTGTGCAAGAGAAAAAACGTTAAGCGAGGTATGCAGCATAACAACAGCAATACCTGCCAAAATGGTAAGAACATCTGCAAAAACAAAGCGCTTCTTGGTAGCAATTGCTTTTGAAGAAACTGTAGCTTTTTCCACGGGCTTCTCCCCAAATCAATCAATCTTCATCTATGCTTAGTATACGAAAAGTACCAGCAGGAAAGAGGCATCATGGCAAATGTCGTTGACTATCTACACTGGCGCGGCGATCTGACGTTTGAGAATGACCCTTTTAACAACGTCGATAACCTGATTCTCTCAATCCTTTCATATCTGGGATTTGGCGGCGTCGTGCCTTCTGAGCGTAGCGAGAAACGCGTTCAACTTGGTGACGCCTGCGCAAAGATGCTGGAAAAGCTTAAAGATGATCCGTCTCTTATCACGGGATTTTCTCGCGTTGATGGAACTTTTCTTGAGGCACTGGTTAACGCTCCCCGCTTTGCCAACATTGAACTTGGTCGCTATGTAGACCGCATTAATGTCGAGAAAAGCCTGCAGTTTGCAGCGTTTACCGCCTATCTGCCTACGGGACAGATGTTTGTTTCTTTTAGAGGAACTGACGGCACCCTGGTTGGCTGGCGAGAAAACCTCAACCTCAGCTTCCAGGTTACTTCCGCTGATAAATCAGCAGCACTATACCTTGAGAAACGTATTCGAGAACACCTTGCAGCAGGCAATAGCACTACCTGCGCAAACGTTATGGTTGGCGGTCACTCTAAGGGTGGCAATCTTGCGGCATACGCAGCAACAGTCTGCCCTGACGAGCTGCTTGGCACAATTGATCGCGTCTGGAGTAACGACGGTCCTAACATGTGTCCAGAAATTCTTCCCACCACAGCCCATAAGGTGCTTGGAGATAAATACATCAGAATTTTGCCTGAGTTTAGTGTAGTTGGCATGATTTTTGATGATCCTGCTGTTCCAAAGCTCATCGTAAAAAGCTCCGAGACAGGTATGATGGCTCACGACGGTGTTTCATGGCAGGTCATGCGCAATACCTTTGAATTTGCTGATGATTTCCAGCTGGAATGTAAAAAGATTAACGAGGCGTTTAGCAACTGGTATAAAGAACTCCCTCTCTCTGATCGTGAGCACTTTACTAACGAGCTCTTTGACGCCCTCTCGGCAGGCGGAGCAGTCTATTTCAGCGACATTATTAGCTCGCCCGCAAACTTACAGCCTGTTGTTGCAGCGCTCACTAAAACAGAAAAGCAAACCAAAGAAGTCTTCTTTGACCTCCTTAGTTCGCTTGTCAATGCGTCCGCAACAT
>JABZHK010000035.1:0-5480 GCA_015258885.1 Atopobium sp. | reverse complement strand
ATTACCGAGTCATCGCAGATTTCTCAGATTACCTCTGCTATCTCGGATAGTTTTGCCAAGCTTGATAAAGCCCAAAAGGAACTTAGGAAAGGTTCTCCTTCTTCAGACCAGTAAGGCTAATCACAATTGAAGAGACAATTGAGATAACTATTGATCCCAGGATAGCGGTGCCTAAAGAATCAATAGCAACGCCCGCATGCAGCAAATTCCTAGAAATAAAACTCGAAAGCTCAAGCATAAAAGCATTGATAAAGAGCGAGAAAATACCTAGGGTCAGCACATTAATAGGCAATGAGAGTAGCTTAACAACAGGCTTAATGCCCGTATTGACTGCTGCGAGTACTAATGAGAACAGAATAGGACCTGCCCACGAGCCTCCCACAATAGTTAGACCTGGAATTAAGGTGCAGGCCACCAACGTAGCAACAGTAGTTACGAGCCATGTTGCAACAAATGTCATACTAACCTCTCTTTGAAAAAAGCCCGGCAAAAGCCGGGCTTAACGTGCACGTTATGTAAGCCGTTAGCTTACTCGCCGAAGCCGCTGTCAACAAGAGCAACAAGAGCGTCAAGAGCTGCCTGCTCGTCAGCGCCGTCGCATGCAATCTCAATCTTGGTGCCAGTACCAAGGCCAGCAGCAAGAATCATCATGATGGACTTAGCGTTAACTGGTGCGGAGTCCTTGTCAACATTCTTGATGGTGACGTTGCTCTCAAACTTCTTTGCCTCAGAAACAAAGACGGATGCTGGACGAGCGTGAAGACCAGTTGCATTGATGATTGTAGTCTGCTTTGAAACCATAAGTGGACTCCCCTTCCGGAAACCATAAATCTGCTCGAGAGTTATTCTCGATTAATCGTTACTATCGTAACAAAACATAACGTATTATATCCAATCTTATTTCCAGAAAGAACCAAATTAGACTATGATTTGCTCAAAAACAGGGTAAAAATAAAAAGTCGGAACTCTTATAGGAGGTTCACCATGGCTGAAAACGATATCCAAAACTCTAAAACCGAGGATTTGGACACAATAGATACTCAAACAACAACTTCTGATGAACAGAATGAGTCTGAGAACACACCTGAAGTCAGCAAGTCCCAGGACATTCAAAAGATTGCCAAAGACACTACTCAGGTTGTAGCAAAGGGCGTAAGCAGTGCGTTTGAGAGCGCCACAACCGCTGTTGCAGAAGGTTTCCAGGCTACCAAAGAAGTCCACAACGCTGCCAAAGAGACAAACTCTGCAAAGCAAGAGCTTAAGCAGATGCAAGAACACCTTGCTCAAGACAAGCAAGACTTAGAGCACAGAGACTACGTGCAGAGTTCGTTTGATCAAATAATTGCTGAGCAAGAGAAAATTTTTGCAGAGACCGCTCAGGTCATGAGTGATCAATCTACGCAAGTGGATCTTCTCACGGTTAAGAAAAACCAGCTTATTCAGAAGCTTGAACAGCAAAAAGTTGACGACGAAGCAAAGATTAAGCCTTACAAAGAAGTTGCTGCCACAGCAAAAGGCAGGCTGGATGATATCTCAAAGACAATCTCCGAGGCGCAGCGTGGTGTCAAAAACGCCGAGGCTCAGCTTAAAGAAGTTACCGAGAAACGCGATGCTGCTGTAGCGTCTGCAAATAAAGCACTGGAAAACTCCCAGGCAAGACAGCTTTCTCTGAGAGAAGAGCTTGCTGGTCTTAAGACTGACCCTGCTGCTAACCACGATGCAATTGTTCGTATTGAGGAAGACCTAAAGTCAGAGCTTGCTCGTGCAGAGCAAGCCCAAAAGCAAGTTGAGGAACTACAGAACTCTTTCCAGTCTTCACTTGAGATGGCACAAACGCATTACTGGACCCAGGGCAAATCGTTGGAGTCCTCAGAGTCTTCTATTGATGCGGCTCGCAAAGATTATGAGCAGAAACAGCAAGAATATGACGCCGTAGTAGCTGAGGCCAATGCTCGTCAGAGGATTCTGAGCAAAGATATAGAGGGTCTTGAAGAGAAAATTAAGACAGCCAAGGAGCTCTTTAACGAGGCAGCAGATAAACATGATGAAGCACAGTCAGTCATTGATGATGCTAAAGAAATTCATGCAACACCAGAAATTACTGAGCAGCTCAGAAAGTCTGTTGACGAGCAGGTAATTAACATCAATACCAAGCAGCTCACCCTTAAAGAGCTTATTACTGGCGAGAAAATCCTTCGAGAGACAACTCGTGGTCAACGCATTGGCTTCATCATTGTTGTTCTTGGCATGATAGCGATTCTTGCGTCTTTTGTATGGCTGATTTTTAACTGGTAATTTAGTCTTTGCCCAGACAAATCATCGTATGAAAAAAGTGCTCACAATACTGTGGGCACTTTTTTCTCTAGCTCTGAACCCTCAAGCTGAACGTGAGGGTCATGGTCACGTAATCACGTTCACCAAATCAAGCTTGCTAGATGATGATCATGGCATCACCAAATGACAAGAAGCGGTACTTCTCGTCAATAGCACTTTGATAGGCGTTCATAATCTGCTCGCGCGTTGCAAACGCAGAAACCAGCATCATCAAAGTTGAACGTGGAACGTGGAAGTTGGTCACCATGGTGTCTACCACGTGGAACGTAGAGCCTGGCATCAAATAGAGGTTGGTGGTTGCGTTTTCTCGGGCAACCATATCACCTTTATGAGTCACTGCAGCAGAGTCTTCTGCCTCCTCAAAGCGACGGGCAACAACAGGAGGCTCAGCTGCAGGAATCTGATTATCCCAAGCACTTTCAAGCGAACGAACACTGGTAGTACCAATGGCAATAACCTTATGACCAGCGGCTTTGGTAGCCTTTACTGCTTCTACAACTTCTGGAGCTACGTGGTAGCGCTCGGTATGAATGATGTGCTTAGTAGGATCGTCCTCTGTTACCAACCTGAAGGTATCAATACCCACCTCTAGCTCAACAGATGCCCACTGAACACCCTTTGCTTTGATGGTTTCAATAAGTTCAGGAGTAAAGTGAAGGCCAGCAGTAGGAGCAGCAGCAGAATGCTCGTCCTGCATAGCGTAGACCGTCTGGTACTTCTCTGGGTCTCCCTCGTACTGCGTAATATACGGCGGCAGTGGAACATGGCCTGCCTTATGAATAGCCTCGTCAAGAGTACGGTCTCCCTGGGCTTCAAAGCGTACCAGGCGACCTCCCCTGTTGTCGTCAACAAAGTCCACAATAGTGCCTGTGAGCACAACAGGAGCTGAGTCAGGAGCATGCAGACCACCTGCACGGTATTCAATTACCGCACCAGGCTTAAGACGCTTGCCAGGATTTACCAGACACTCCCATACACCACCCAAAGCGTCAATGTCTTCTCGACGTTTTAAAAGCAGTGTTTCTGACACGCCGCCCGTATTTTGCTTTTTGCCTACAAGACGTGCTGGCATAACGCGCGTCTGGTTAACTACAACCAAATCACCTGGCTCAAGATACTCCACAATATCGGTGAAGTGCTTGTGCTCTATGCGGCCATCTTCTCTATGCAGCACCAAAAGCCTACAAGAGTCCCTTGGCTCAGCAGGAGCTTGTGCAATACGTTCTTCTGGAAGGTTGTAATCAAAATCGTCAGTTCGCATGACGTGCTGCCTTTCTTGCGTCACGAGCTTCATGACGCTCTATCTGAGCCTCGGCCGCAGAATATCTGCAACCGCAGTAATTTTGCCGATACATACCAAGCTCACGAGACTCTTTTGTAGCCTCTGGGTAAAACGGACGAAAATCCCTCCATACAGGCGTTAGTCCGTGAGCATGCGCAATAGATACCAGTTCATCCTCACAGGCATCAAAAAGCTGATAGGGCGAGACGGCCAGTGTTGTAGAAACGTATTCAAACCCGCGCTCAGCCGCCACACGACAACTCTCTGCCAAGCGGATTGCGTAACAAGCACGGCAGCGGCGGTCTCGCTCAAATCCTTGAGGGGCCACAGCGCGCTCCCACTGCTCTCGCGGATCTCCTGCCACAATCACCTCAACATGAGCTTCTTCTTGAGCCCACGTCAGTAAGGTTTGGAGGCGCCTGTCATGCTCCTCAACAGGCTGAATATTAGGATTAGTCCAGCAGATGGTTGGCTCAAAGCCCTCTTCCCTCAGATGTTTTAAAGGTTCAAGCGAGCATGGACCACAGCATGCATGAAGCAAGAGCGGTGTTCCTGGCTCTACTGAGAGAGTCTCAATTGACTGAAGCATGTTTGAAGCCATTAGTTCTTCTCGCCTTGTGCCTTATAACATTTCCAGCCTACTATAGCGCAGGCAGCAAGGCATACAAAAATGGTAACAACGCTTGCTTCAATACCGTATGCGCCACCCGAGATAAACTCAGATGCTGCAGGATACGCTGTTAAAAGCGTGGTAGGAAGAAGTGTAGTAGTAACCGAAATACCCAAAAGAGGGCCAGTTACAAAGTTCCAGATAAAGTGCATAGCAATGGTCATGAGCAGGTTATCGGTAAGCCAAAACACCAAACCATAGAGAATTCCCATCAAAAAGACTGAGATTGCTGCGGCAATAGAGATGTTAGGCGTTAGTCCGTACGTTGCGGTAAAGAGCACTGCTTGAAGCACAAGCGCTACAGGGAAAGAACTCTTAGCTGCAACACCAGTTTGTAGGTAACCTCTAAACAAGATTTCTTCTGCAGCAGACTCAATAAGGGTTGCCACAAGTAAAAAGAGAGCGGCAAAAATGTTATAGGAAGCATTGAAGTTAAAGTCAAAGCCTTCAATGAGCATGATAGAGCCAAAGGTAAACAGCACCATCAAAAAGCCAAAGGTAACTCCGCGCATAAATCCTGGCCAGGCGCTTACTCGAAGACCCAAAGACCTAAAATCTCGCTTATTGACGCGGGTAATCCACACAAGGATCAAGCCACCTGCCAACATGCTTCCAAGAAGACCCAACACGGCTGGAAGGATGTCATTGGGTGGGAGTTCTCCCATAACCATCAGCGGAATATGGCACACAAACATGAGTAAAAGCGCAAGGTCAGCCACAAGGAAGGGCGTCACCACAGACTTTGGTGGATCCTTTAGAACAAACTCAAGGCTTGTCTTTGGCTTTTTTCTTCCCACAAACTCTCCTTACATAATTTCTACTCACTATAGTATCGACTTCTGAATCTATTCGTGTAGTGAATCAAAAAAGATTAGAATAAGAAGATAATTTGCGTAATCTACTAATTCCAACTGCGAGGTATCCATGGCCGAAAGCTACGACATGAACAACCGCCCTCATTTTCCTAAGCGCGCTGTCATTACCGGTGGTATGCCCTACGGTAACAAGAATCTCCACTTTGGACATATTGCGGGCGTCTTTGTTCCAGCAGATTTCTTTGCTCGTTTCTTAAGAGATCGTATTGGCCAGAAAAACGTTTTGTTTATCTCGGGAACTGATTGCTATGGCTCTCCTATCGCAGAGGGCTATCGCAAAAAGGTTGAAGAAGAGGGTTACGAGGGCACCATCCTTGAC
>JABZHK010000034.1:0-9671 GCA_015258885.1 Atopobium sp. | reverse complement strand
CATGTATGTTGACGCTATGGGAGCTCTGTATTGCAGGGCAGCAGATATGGTCCTTCTTGCAATTCTAGATTCTCCTAAAGACGCTCTTTCAATTACAGAGATTGTTGACGCACTTGGTCTTTTACAGCCAACGGTTTCTATGTCTCTTACTGCTTTGGCAGAAAGTGGCCTGGTACAGCGCAAACATGACGATGCTCTTTCAAGAAGAGTAACTATGGTTGAGCTCACGCCTCAAGGCAAGACATATATCAAAGAAATCGTTCAGCAAATTGAAGATATTGTTGTAAAAAGAAAGAGCCGTACAGCTGTTTAAATGATTTATGCAGATTAAAGAAATCTAGAAGATGGGTTTCTCAAGGTTTAAGGGTTAGTGGTTATAAATCCCCATTTGCCCGTTTTATGGTGAATTTTATTTATTTTTTCATCATAAGGCGGGCATTTTCGTGGTATATTCCTTTTGGATTTGCACCTATTTGATTTTGTTTGTTATCCCTTCATCATATTTCTCACGTATTTTTACAGATTATTTTGATGAGCAAACAGAGAGGTTTGTACATGTCGGACGAAACATCTTCGGTCCAAAATGATTCTTTAAATGATGTAGAAAATACTCCAGCACCACGTAGACGTGGTAGACCTCGCAAGAGTGAAAATAGTAATTCAGAAAATTCAACTTCAGAAAATACCAATTCTGAGGCAACTGAAGAAAAGGCCTCTAATTCATCTGCTGCTAAGCGTCGTCGTGGTCGTCCAACTAAAAAAGAGACGGAGGCACGTCGTGCGGTAGAGGCTGTTGTGGCAGAGGCTATGAACGCAGCAGGCATTACAGAGCCACCAAAGCGCCGTCGTGGCCGTCCTAGCAAAGAAGAGATGGAAGAGCGTGCTCTTCACGAGCGTGCCCTTGAGGTTGCACAGGCAGAGGTTCTGGCTCAGGTCCAGGCAGGCGGCAAGGTTTCTTCTGACGTTGTAGACACTGATCGCCTTACCAAGATTGTTCAGGATGCAACTCAGCCTTCTGCAGAGGTAACTCCGGCTCCTGCCTTTACTAAAGCAGAGGCAGAGCTTGCAGCTGGCCAGAATGACAATGCGGCTCAAAAGAACTTTGCTGAAGAGCAGGGTAGTGTTGAGCAGCAGGATGGTGCAGCTCAGGAGCAGGCTTCTGGTGCAGTAGCAGATTCCGATGCAGCTCCAGTAGAGCGTCCAGGGCGTTCTCGTACGGGTGCAGCACGTCGTCGACATCGTAATGCTGAGCCAAAAGAAGCGGCTCAGGAGGGCGAGAAGACACAGGAAAACGCACACGCCAACAACCAGGAGCGTCCTTCTCGCGATCGTAGACAGAACAACCAGCGCAACAAGAATCGCAAGCAGGGCCAGGCAAGCGAGCCATCGCTTTCCAAAGAGGCTCTGCAAGAGATGAAGCTTTCTGAGCTTCGTGCTAAGGCAACTGAGCTGGGCATTGAGTACGCAGGCGTTCATAAGTCTGATTTGATTGAGCTTGTATACGCTGCATCTGCAGCTGCTGAGGGCTTTAAGACTGTTGAGGGTATTCTTCAGATTAGCAACGAAGGCTACGGTTGGATTCGTACAGGTAATTACATGGAAGGCGATGACGACGCCTTTGTCCACCAGCAGATTATTAGAAATCTTGGTCTGCGTCCAGGTGATAGCGTTTTGGGCATGGTGGGACCTGCTCGCGTAAATAGCAAGTATCCACCACTACTTAAGGTTACCCAGGTCAACGGTGGGGAAGTTGAGGGTCTTAAGGACCGTCCTCGCTTCAAAGACCTGACTCCAATTTTCCCAGACCAGCCTCTTACTATGGAGCACGGTAAAGACTCCATTACTGGCCGCGCAATTGACTTGGTAGCTCCTATTGGTAAGGGTCAGCGTGGTTTGATTGTCTCGCCTCCAAAGGCAGGTAAGACCACCATTTTGAAGCGCATTTGCCAGTCTATTACCACCAACAATCCTGAGGTCCACCTCTTCTGCCTCCTGGTAGACGAGCGCCCTGAGGAAGTTACGGACATGGAGCGCTCCATCAAGGGCACTGTTGTTGCTTCAACTTTTGATATGCCAGCAGAGAATCACACCGTTGTCTCGGAGCTTGTCATTGAGCGAGCAAAGCGTCTGGTTGAGATGGGCCAGGACGTTGTGGTTATTTTGGACTCCATTACACGTCTTGCTCGTGCATACAACCTGGCTATTCCTGCTTCTGGTCGTATTCTTTCTGGTGGTGTTGACTCCGCAGCTCTGTATCCACCAAAGAAGTTCTTGGGTGCAGCTCGAAATATCGAGAACGGCGGCTCGCTCACTATCATTGCGTCTGCCCTGGTAGATACAGGCTCCAAGATGGATGAGGTTATCTTCGAGGAGTTCAAGGGCACTGGTAACATGGAGCTCAAGCTTGATCGAGACCTGGCAGATCGCCGTATCTTCCCAGCTATTGATCCTGTTTCTTCTGGTACTCGTAATGAGGATCTGCTTATTAAGCCAGAGCTTCAGCCTATGGTATGGGGCGTTCGCCGTATTCTTGCAGGCTTCAATAACACTGAGCGTGCAACTACTGCTCTTATCAGTGGTCTTAAGCAGACCGACAATAACCAGGACTTCCTGATTAGATCTGCAAAGAAGGCTGCACAGTCTGACTATCCACAGAATTAGTCAGATTTAAAGATGACGCAAGAAGTGCTTTCCAATCTATGTTGGGAGGCACTTCTTTTTTCTCACCATTTTTGTTGAATAACTGCCAAAGAATTATGAAAAAGTTTTAATGACGCTGTAAAAAATAATGAATTACGCTATAGTCATTTCTAACAGCACAATTATGTGTTGCAGCGGATTACACAAAGATGAAATGAAGCCCACCCGTTGCTCACGTCGCCCGTATTGGGTTTAGTAGCATATGCAAATTTAGCGTGTGTCTTCATACATCTTCTTGGCGTTTGTAGGGGGAGTTTGTATGACAGAAGGTAGGAATCCGGCAGTAGTCGCCGGCCTGCTCAGTGGACTGGTTCTGGTAGCAGAGCCAGCATCTGCGTATGCCCTTACCGCCAATGAAATTCGTCAAACGCCTCTTGGTGCAATCTTTACGGGCATTGGAGTGGGACTTGCTGCGGTTGCAGTCATTTCTGGTGCGGCCTTGGTAGTCTCTCGCTCGGTAAATCGTGGCGAGAAAATCGATGAGGTAGAAGCAAAGAGCCAGTCAGCTGCAACGTTCCAGAGCTCAGATGAGGCTCTATCTTCAAAGCAGGTCTCAGCTGCATCGAACTTCTCGCCAGAAGAGAGCATTGTGATTCCACTGGACTCTCCAAGGCGCTCGATTGCTGCGTACAAGCCAAAGCACATGAGGGCTTCTCAGTGGGACGTAACCGGCTCTATTCGTGTTCAGTCTGCTGAGCTGCCTATCCAGCCTGCCGAGTCACCTGCAAAGAAGTCACAGGTTGTAAGTACGGCCGCAGAGGGTGTTCTTCCCGTTCCCGCAAAGAAGGCTCCTGCGCACTCTACAAACGACTACGCGCAGATTGCAGAGAACTACACCAAGCTTTTGAGCTGGCGCGAGCGTACCGTTGCACGTGCAAAGGGTGCTGCTGCGGTACTTCTTGAGCGCCTGGGGAAAGATCCTATGGACGGTCTGCCCATTATCGAGCGTGCTGACGGAACCGTTGGTGACGTAGGTACAGCTTGGTGGACTAAGGCTGTGGGCGAAGAGTCCATTACGCGAGATTTTGGTATTGCTGAGATTGGTGCCGAGGCTATTCCTGAAGACTTTACCAACCATGCTGCTGATATTTCTAGCCGTATCTCTTACGTTGACCAGGGAGTCTTCCCTGAGAAGCGTACGATTGACGAGCTTGAGCATGCTGATGATTGGACGCTTGCGCTGGCTGCAATGGACGAGCATCTAGCTCGCCATGATCAGCAGCAGATGCGCAAGTATCATCCAGTGCAGCTGCCGCTCATTGGTCAGGCCGCTGCTGAGGCTGAAGTTACAAGCTCGGTGGAGTTGTCGGGTGCAAAATCTGCTGCGTCTCACAAGGTTGCCGCAGTTCAGATGCGTCCTTCTCGCGAGCCAAACTACGCTGGTGTGGTTGCACAATCAACCGCAATGCCGCTGATTAAGGCTACAAACGATACGTCATCGCATGTTCAGGACATCTTTGACGCGGTTGAGCGTGAGATGGCAGCTGAGCTTCAGGCGGCTGACGAGAGACCAACGCGCGAACTGCTTCGCCTCATTGAGGGCGGCACCAGCAAGATGAAGAAGATTTCTTCGCTTGATCTTGGTGAGAAGACCAGTGCAGACAAGGCCTCTTACAAGCCTCGTCACTTTGCTGGTGAGCTTCCGCTGGTACGTGAGGCGTAAGTAGCACACGTAGGCCAGCTGCGGGTAGTCAGAAGACAACCGCGCAACCGTCGCGAAAGGCTGGAGCTCGTAGAAACATCCGGTTTCTCTAAAATTATTTCAAGTTAGATAACATTTTTTGGCTGTGGTTCTTTTTTAAGGGCTGCAGCCATATTGTGTTGTGTCACATATTCAACGCTATGGAGAAAAGGAGATGAATATGGCACATAAGCTAACGCGACGACGCTTTTTGGAGGTGGCCGGGACCATTGCGGGGTCGTTTGCTCTAGCAGGTTGTTCGCCAAAGAACCAAGACCCTAACTCCATTTACGTTGGCGTGATGGGACCGTATACCGGCGACGTTGCCCAGTATGGTCTCGCTGTGCGAAGTGGTGCTCTTTTGTATCTCAAGGAGTTCAACAAGAAGGGTGGCGTTAACGGACGTCAGATTGTCTCTATTGTTGAGGACGAGAAGGGCGATTCAACTGAGGCCATTCTTGTTTATAACAAGCTGCTTGACGAGAACGTCTGCGCAATTCTAGGTGACGTTACCTCAACGCCAACCATTGCACTGGCGCAGAAATCGGTTCTGGACAACATTCCTTGCGTAACGGCATCTGCAACAGCAGAAGACGTTGTTGCTCACGGCAATAACATGTTCCGTGCTACTGTCACCGACCCATTCCAGGGCGTTGTTCTTGCAGAGTTTGCTAAAAAGCAAGGCTATCAGCGTGTAGGAACCATCTTTAACTCTGGCGGCGATTACGAAATTGGCGTAAACAACGCATTTGTTCAGAGAGCTCGTGAGTTGGGCATTGAGGTTGTATCCCAGCAGGGCTATCCAACGGGAGCTGTTGACTTTAACGCCCAGCTCACCAGCATTATTGGACTGGATCCTGATGCCATTTTGGCTCCAAACTATTACCAGGATAACGGCAAGATTGTGACGCAGGCTCGCCAGCTTGGCTGCAAAAAGCCTTTTATGGGCGCAGATGGTTGGGCAGGCATCATTGGTGGCGAGCAGGACTATGCTTCTGCGGCTGACCTTGAAGGATGCTTCTATTGCTCTGCCTTTGTTGCTTCAAACCCAGATGAAAAAGTTCAGCATTTTGTTAAGGCTTATACCGAGGAATACGGTGAGGCTCCAACTAACTTCTGTTCTTTGGGCTATGACGCAGCGATGATTCTTTGCTCCGCTCTTAAGACTGTCGAGAAACGCGGCTATACCTACAATTCTGATGAGTATAGGCAAGCCATTATTGACGCTATTGCATCTGGTGTGGTCGAAGGTGTTACTGGAACCCTTTCATATCAGGGAACAGGTGACCCAGTGAAGTCCACCTTGATTATTACCTTTAAAGATGGCAAAGAGTCCATCTATGACACGATCAATCCTTCATAGAAAAGAGAACCTCAGATGTTTTTGACTCAGGTGCTCAATGGACTTCAATTGGGCAGTATTTACGCACTGGTGGCGCTTGGTTACACAATGGTGTACGGCATCATCTTGCTTCTTAACTTTGCACATGGTGACATCATCATGTTCGGCTCCTACGTTGCTTGGATTGCGCTTGTTCAGTTAGGACTCAATCCTGCAATCGCCGTTCTTCTCGCCATTTTTGGTTGTGTTGTGCTGGGCGTTCTTATTGATAAGGTTGCCTATGCACCACTCAGAGAAGCTCCAAGGCTTTCTATTCTGATTACCGCAATTGGCGTTTCTTACCTGCTTGAAAATGGTGTTCAGCTACTTCTTGGCGCTGACGCTAAGGTTGTTCCAAGCATCATTGACCTGGGAACTGTTCAGGTATTTGGTTCGACGCTCTCCGGCACTGCACTTTTGACTGTTGCCGTTACTATTGTGGCAACCGTTGTTCTGACCCTTTTGGTTCAGAAGACTCGTCTTGGTAAGGCAATGCGTGCCGTTTCTGAGGACATGGGCGCTGCTCGTCTAATGGGCGTCAACGTCAATAGCACTATTAGCTTTACCTTTGCAGTTGGTTCCGCTCTGGCAGGCATTGCAGCTATTCTGTACTCCATGGCATACCAGCAGGTTTCTCCTACCATGGGCGTCATGCTGGGCACCAAGGCATTTGTTGCAGCAGTTCTTGGCGGCATTGGCTCCATTCCAGGTGCTGTTATTGGTGGCCTTATTGTTGGCTTCTCCGAGGTCTTTGTTGCTGCCTTTGGTCTGTCTGTCTGGCAGGATGCAGTAGTCTTCTTACTCTTGATTCTTGTTCTTGTTGTGAAACCAACTGGCCTGCTTGGCCGACCAGTTACCGAGAAAGTGTAAGGAGGCTCACATGACTAAAATGTATCCACGCGATAATAACCACAACCCCGTAATTGTCACTGGTTTTGGTGGAAAAGATGGTCAGCGTCGTGAGCTCACTATGCCTGCTCGCTATGCCATCAATGCAATTCTTGTTGCACTCTTTGTCTTTGGTGGAAACTTCCTGGTAGGAGAGGGCCTTATTTCTCGCTATCAGACCGTTGTTTTTTAGCAAATTGGCGTGTATGTTCTGATGACCGTTTCTCTGAACATTGTTACTGGTTATCTGGGACAGCTTCCTTTGGGTCACGCTGGCTTTATGTCCATTGGTGGTTATGCCTGCGCAATCTTTATCATTCGCATGATGCCACTCTTTGGTCTGGATGCTCAGTCCATGGCCTCAGGCTCTACACCTGCAGTTATTCTTTTTGTTGTGGGCCTTTTGTTTGGCGGCATTTGCGCCGCTCTGATGGGCGTGGTTATTGGTATTCCAGCACTTCGTCTTCGCGGTGATTACCTGGCCATCATTACTCTGGGCTTTGCAGAGATTATCCGCGTTGTCCTGGTAAACATTGACTCTGCTCTTGGCTTCAAGCTTACTGGTGGCGCATCAGGCCTCACGGGTATTCCTGCTTATACAGGCTACCTGAACACCGCAATTGTTGTTTCGCTTGCTATCTTTGCTATTCATACTCTTATGAAGTCTAGACATGGACGTGCTATTCTCGCCATCCGCGATAACGAGATTGCTGCAGAGGCATCAGGCGTTAACACCACGTATTACAAGACCCTTGCCTTTGTTTTCTCTGCATTCCTTGCTGGCATTGCCGGCGGTCTTTACGCAGGCTGCATTGGCGTTATGGCGCCTGCTAAGTTTGGCTTCATGAAGTCTGTTGAGATTCTGGTTATGGTTGTTCTTGGTGGCATGGGCTCTATGTTTGGTTCCGTTTTGTCCGCAACTGTCCTGACCGTACTCCCAGAGGCTCTACGTGCCTTTGCTGACTATCGTATGGTTGCTTATGCAATCGTGCTGATTCTGGTCATGATCTTTAGACCAGAGGGTCTGTTTGGCTCGTATGACTTCTCGCTGTCTCGCATTATTGAGCGAGTCATGAATAGGGACTTCCCTTGGAACAAGGATGACTCGGACGAGCAGACAGACGTGCGGGTCAACGCGAAGGCGGGCACTCAGGCAGATACGCAGGCAGACGTGCAGGCAGAAGCCTCAACTGATTCGAAGGAGGCGTAAGAGCGATGGCAACTAAAAACACTACAAAACTTATCAGGCAAGAGTCTCCTAACCTCATTCCTGAGCGAGACCTTGGTGCAATTCCAGTTCTTCAGGCTGAACACTTGGGCATTGACTTTGGTGGCTTGACTGCTGTTAATGACTTCAACATCGCTCTTGGTCCTACCGAGATTTCTGGCATCATTGGTCCTAACGGTGCAGGTAAAACAACTGTCTTTAACTTGCTTACCTGTGTCTACAAGCCAACCCGTGGTACCGTAATGATTGACGGCTACGACCTTGCTGGTAAAAGCGTTGTTGAAGCAAATCATATGGGTATTGCCCGCACCTTCCAGAACATTCGACTGTTCAACAACATGACTGTTATGGAGAACATTCAGGTTGGTCAGGGCAGCCACATGACGTCTCATTTCTTTGAGGATGTCCTTCGTCTTCCAGCTCACTGGAAGCAGGAAAAAGAGAGCGCTGATAACGCTCGCGAGCTGCTGCGCATTTTTGACATGGAGAATCTTGCAAATACCCTTGCAGGTAACCTGCCTTATGGCGCTCAGCGCAAGCTTGAGATTCTTCGCGCTCTGGCAACGCAGCCTAAAATTTTGCTGCTTGACGAGCCAGCTGCAGGTATGAACCCAGCAGAGACTGACGAGCTTATGGAGAATGTCCTTAAGATTCGTGATGATTTCAAGATTGCTGTTCTTCTCATCGAGCACGACATGAAGTTTGTTATGGGTATCTGCGAGGGTTTGGCTGTTCTTGACCACGGTAACATCATTGCAAAGGGAACGCCAGAAGAGGTTCAGAATAACCCTCGCGTTATCGAGGCTTATCTTGGAAAGCAGGAGGTGCGCTAATGGCCGCTGAAACTACAAACACCCAGGCAACAGGTGCAGAAAAACCCCTGCTATCCGTCAAGGATCTTAACGTTTCTTACGGCGCAATCCACGCAGTTCAGGGTATCTCTTTTGACATCCACGAGGGCGAGATTGTCACCCTTATTGGTGCAAACGGCGCAGGTAAATCAACTACACTGAACACCATTGCTGGTCTGGTAAAGCCGGACTCTGGCAGCATTACCCTTGACGAGAAAAACCTTGTAGGCCAGCGCGCTCACAAGATTGTTGAGGCTGGCCTGGCATTGTGCCCTGAGGGCCGCCGTGTGTTTTCTCGTATGAGTGTTGCTGAAAACCTTGAGATGGGTGGCTATACGCAGCCCGATTCCCAGAACGCTAAGACCGTCAAGATGGTCTACGAGCATTTCCCACGTCTTCGCGAGCGCAAGAATCAGCTGGCAGGAACGCTGTCTGGCGGCGAGCAGCAGATGCTTGCTATGGGTCGTGCTCTGATGAGCAGGCCAAAGCTTTTGATGCTTGACGAGCCTTCCATGGGTCTGGCTCCTATTCTGATTGAGGAAATCTTCCAGATCATTCGCCAGCTCGGCGATGCAGGAACCACCATTTTGCTGGTCGAGCAGAACGCTAACATGGCACTTAAGGTTGCTGACCGTTCATACGTTCTTGAGCTTGGTAAGGTTGCTAAGCATGGCACCGGCCAGGAGCTTCTCCACGACGATGACGTTCGCAAGGCTTACCTCGGCGCATAACGGCGACTAATGGCAAATGTGCTTTGACATCAACGTACCTTAAACGTTAACCCGGCTCCCACACAACGTAGGAGCCGGGTTTTGTTGTCATGTCTGAACAGTTTGCCTGAAAAGCGCACCATGTCTGAGCTATTTGCCGGTTTTTCTCTCCAAGTCTGAGTAAATTTACTCAGACATGATGTAGTTTTCAGGCTCGCAAAATTTGGGGCGG